>JABLXW010000003.1 GCA_013177945.1 Bacillota bacterium | reverse complement strand
TATGTGGCGAATATCTAGCATGAGACCTCACACTCCTTTTTGGGGTGATAGATTTTGGGTGCCGAGGTCTCTTTTCTTTTTAAGGAGCCGATCCCCTTCTTTTACCTACTGAAATTTTACATGGCCGTTGCATCAAGTGGGGGATGCTTTCTCAAAAGGGCTTCCTTCAAGCTGCCCTTCATCCTTCCAGTAAATCCGAATTTTATCACCATCCTTAAGAGGGGTTGTAAACTGGGCTTCCTGTCCGTTGACAAGCATGACAAGGCGTGCCGCAGCCCGGAGCGACTTCTGCTCAATAGTGATGTACTTAAAGACATCAGCCAGGATCGGAGTGGCTGTATTTTCGCTGCTTATTCTGATCTCATCACCATCTTCTATCACATCCTCAAGATCAACCTCGGTTCCGTTCTTTAAAATACGCCTCCCTCCCAAGGCTAAAGTGATCCGTTCACCGTTGACAAAAACCCCAATCTCTTTTTGGGCTAATCCAACCCCTTCCTCTTCCTGCAGCAAATCCTTAATCTGGTAAAAAACGGGGGTGGAGTCGTAAACCAGTTCGTCTCCTTCATTAATTTCATCTTCAAGCAGAGCGAGACGACGGTTTTTATAGATTCGAAAGGGATAGTAACTTACCTCCTTTGGCTTCCCGTTTAAAGTAACTTTTAGAATTCTCCGTGATAACTGAGATTCGGAAAAACCCAGTGCCGCCAGGGCCTCGAAAACCGTCCTCACCGGGCGGCAATTCACCCGAGCGCCATCTTCAAGAGGAGTATCTGGCGTTGCCGCTTTTCCGTTGACAAGAATTAAGGGCTCCAGTATTTTGGGGACTCCGTGATAAAATATTTTTACGGCAGGTACATCGGGAGGCAAAACATCTCTAACCAGTGCAGTGGCATCAAGGCCGGATTCCGGTTCCCCCACTTCGATTACAGCATCGGGAGGAAGAGGGGTATCAAGACCTGCCGGCACTCCGTTGAGAAAAATTTCGGCCGGCTGTCCCATTTTCCCTTTTATGATCCTGATTTTTCCATTTACCTCAACTGTCAGGGGGAGACCGGGCTTCCCGAGCAACTCCGTAAATCCCATTCCTGCCGCAAGGAGAGCATCGCCGACCGTGGTCTTTTCTCCCCGGAAAAACCTCACGCTTTTTCCGTTCACCTGAACCTGACTCAGGGTGAGGGCCTGGGGGCGCGCTGCCATCATTGCAATTCCCAAAGGAGTCACTCCCTCCGGGCCTGCAAGGATGCGGGTTAAACCCTCCACCCGGGGTACATCCTCGGAGCCCCGAACCGCCACCCGCTCCTTTGGAAGACCCAAAACGAGCGCCAGTTCCTCCGTGAGGCAGGGCGTCAAGCTCCCCCCTCCGATGCAGAGCACGGCCTGGGGAGGACCCTGATTTAATTCAAGGATGGTTTCACCAATGCGGCGGGCTATTTCCTGGATTGTTCCTCTTAAAGAAGCAATAATTTCCTCGCTCGACACCTTGTGCCGAATCCCCAAAACATCTTTAAAAGTGACAACTTCTTTTTCTCTTAGTTTTCGTTTCACCTGTTCTCCGACCATGAAATCTAAAAGATATAAACTGCACAGCTTCTCGGTAACCTCGTCACCGGCAAGAGGGACCATCGCAAAGGCAATCACGCTTCCCCCTGCAGTAACTGCGATATCGGAGGTGCCGGCTCCTATATCAACCAGAGCAAGATTCAGCTGGCGCATTGTAGGAGGGATGATGTATTCCAGAGCGGCGATCGGTTCAAGTGTCAGAACTTCTATTTCTAAACCGGCCCGCTCTAAAACTGCAATCAGAGAATCCACCACTACCTGGGGCAAAAAGGTTGCAATCAAATCTACTCCAAGCAGCCTTCCTCTGTGCCCTATAGGATTTCCAATCACTTCACCATCCAGAAGGTGCCTGACTACACTGTAACCAACGCAGTAATACTTATCTTTTTTTTCCTTATTTTGCGCCAGGGACTGTTCTGCCAAACGAATCGCTTCAAGTTCTAAACCCCGCACTTCATCCTCTTTGATTTCATACCACGGCGAGATAGTTCTTTCCAGCTGCTGGCGCCTTGTCAGTAAAGCCCTGCCAGCAGCAGCAACGGCAGCCTTCTGGAGGGAAAAACCTAATTTTTTCTCAAGCTGTCGTTTCACCTTGAGAACAACCCCGGCCACCTGGTTTACATCATGAATCTGTCCGTCAAGCATTGCCCTGCCCTGGTGTTCTTCCCGGAAAACAGCAAGCACTTTGGAAGATTCGGAACCTACCTGGACCACAAGACCCACGACAGACCTGGTACCGGTATCCAGGGCAAAAATAGTTTTTGGCTCGGCTCCCATCTCTCCCACCCACTCAAAAACTATTTCCAATTATTGACAAAATAATTTTCGATTCGATGGTTTAAGCTAAATTATAGAAACCGTGTCAAGGAGGTATTTTTTAACCAGATGAAGCTAAAACAGATTCTCTTAAGCCTGGCACTTGGTCTTGCCCTATCTTCTTGAGCATCTCCTCCTGCAGCATTTGCAAATCAGCTGCACAAAAATCAGCAGGCTGCAACATATGCCTGGCTTGACAACCGGGAAAGCTACCGTGCAGGCCGCTCTTTCCCGGTAGAGGTTACAGCCTACTGTCCATGCTCTCTATGCTGCGGCAAAAGCGACGGGATTACAAGCAGCGGCAACCGCGCCCGTGTAAACCGTACCATCGCCGTTGATCCTGAAGTGATTCCGCTGGGAAGTATTGTTTATCTGGAAGGAATTGGCACCTTCATTGCAGAGGATACCGGCGGCGCAATCAAGGGCAAGCGAATCGACCTGTTCATGGAAAGCCACAACCGCGCCCTGGCATTCGGAATCAAGAGAACAAAAGCATACCTTGTCCAGGAAAAAATTTGAATTTAAAGGACCCTTCTGTAAAAAAATGATGCAACGGCCTCCAATCCGAGCTGGGAGGCCTGGAAAATTTGTTCTGTGCTGCCGGTGAAGAGAACACCCCCCGGCCGCAGGGCGTCCCGAAATCGCTTATAGAGAAGCTCCTTTGCCTCCTCGGTAAAGTAAATAACAACATTTCTGCAGAGAATCAAATCGAAAAAGGAATCAAAGGGATCTTTGAGGAGGTCGTGGCGCTGAAAATTAACCAGTTTTTTAATTTCATCCTTAATCTGGTAAGTATCACCGCTCTGCAAAAAATATTTTCTCAACTGCTCCTTGGGAACGTTGGCAACCGCTTTTTCTTGATAAATACCGGCTCTTGCTTTTGCAAGCACCCTCTCATCAATATCTGTAGCTAAAATCCGGGGGAAGGGCCCAGCAACACTTTCCCGCAAGACCAAGGCAAGCGTATAAGGCTCTTCCCCTGTAGCACAACCCGCGCTCCAGGTCTTGGGGCGTGGGTTAACCTTTAAAATTTCCGGAAGGATCCTGGTTTTTAAAACCTCCCATTGAGGAGGATTCCGGTAAAATTCGGAAACATTGATGGTCAGGTGGTTGAGAAGCTTTTCCAGCTGCACAGGATTTTTCTGCAATTCGTGAAGGTATTCAAGATAATTGTGAAAACCCTGGGCGCGCATTAGTGAGTTAATGCGGCGCTCCATTTGAGGGCGTTTGTAGCTGGTTAAATCAATCCCGGTAATGCTTCCGATTTTCTTAATAAAAAGTCCATAATCCATTTGGCAGAAGACTGCACCACACTTCTGTTTAGCTTACCTCACGCAGCCAGTGGGCTGCGTCTCTGGCATGGTAAGTAACAATCAAATCCGCACCTGCCCGCTTAATTCCGGTAAGAATTTCAAGCACCGTGCTTTTTTCGTCAATCCAGCCCTGGGCTGCGGCAGCTTTCACCAGAGAATACTCCCCGCTTACATTGTAGGCAACAAGTGGACAAAGCACTCGTTCCCGAACCTCCCGGATGATATCGAGGTAGGCCAGAGCCGGTTTTATCATGACCATGTCTGCCCCCTCGGCCAAGTCCAGCAAAACCTCCTGCAAAGCCTCTCTCCGGTTTGCCGGATTCATCTGATAAGAGCGCCGGTCCCCGAAGGCCGGCGCCGAAGCGGCAGCCTCCCGGAAGGGCCCGTAAAAAGAAGAGGCAAACTTGGCTGCGTAGGAAAGGATGGGAATATGGGAAAAGCCGTGGTAATCTAATTTTTCGCGGATTGCCTTGACGCGCCCATCCATCATATCTGAAGGTGCGACAACATCCGCTCCAGCCCGGGCGTGGGAAAGGGCGGTTTGAGCCAAAAGGGGAAGTGTTTCGTCATTGGCAACTACCCGGTCCCTGATTACGCCGCAGTGGCCGTGGCTGGTGTAGCCGCAGAGACAGACATCGGTAATCACGATTAAATCCGGAAAGTGGGCTTTCAGCAAGCGAACCGCCTCCTGAACAACCCCCTGTTCGTCATAAGCCCCCGTCCCTGCCTCATCCTTCCCCTCAGGAATGCCGAAGAGCAGAACCGCCAGAATTCCAACCTCCCGTGCTGCTGCCACCTCCTGCAAGAGCAAATCAGGGGAAAAGCGAAAAACGCCGGGCATAGAAAGAACAGGATCCTTGCATCCAGTCCCGGGGCAGACAAAAAGGGGGTAGATCAGGTCCTGCACGGTAAGCCTTGTTTCCTGAACCAGCTCGCGCAAGGCAGGACTCTGACGCAGCCGGCGCAATCTCAACTGAGGATAATACAAGAAACTCTCCCTCCCTTCACCTGCCGATCACACTTCGCAGCTTTGAACTTCCGGAGAAAATGTCCCGCTTTCATCGCACTCCACTTCCAGGTCAAATAAGTTTTCCAGCACCTGGCTGTACAGATGGCCCTCGTGGGTGCCGGCATATTCTTTTAAACGCACGATCGGTGTATGCAAGAATTTGTTCATTAAAGAGTGGGCCAGGGCGCGGATTAATTTTTCGGAGCGCGCGTCCAATTTTCCCAAACGATTCAAATACCGCTTCAATTCCGCCTCTTTAATGGCTTCCCCCTTTGCCCGGAGGGCTTTGATGGTCGGAACAACCGACAGCGAACTGAGCCACCTCAGAAACTCCCCGACGGCCTCTTTGATCATTTCCTCGGCCGCCGCCGCAGCTTTCTTGCGCTCATCCATATGTTCAAGCACAACGTGCTCCAGGTCATCAATATCGTAGAGCACCACTCCGGGAATTTTTCCGACAGAGGGATCGATATCCCGGGGAACGGCAATATCAAGGAAAAAAAGGGGGCGCCCTCTCCTTGCGGCCACAGCCTGGCGAACCTGCCCGGCGGTGATGACAAAGTGAGGCGCGGCCGTGCAGCCGATGATGATATCCGCGCGCTCCAGTTGAGAGAAAAGAAGGTCGTACCGGATCGCCTCCCCGCCGTAGACCCGGGCCAGGGCTTCTGCCCGTTCAAATGAACGGTTTGAGACCAGGATAGTACTGACACCCTGGGCCACCAGGTGTTTTAAAGTAAGTTCACCCATCTCCCCTGCTCCAATGATGAGAACGGTACACCCCCGCAGATCACCAAATGTTTGTTTGACGAGTTCCACGGCGGCATAGCTAACCGAAACCGGGTGCTGATCGATCCCGGTGACGGTCCGGACGCGCTTTCCAATCCTGATTGCTTCCTGAAAAAGAGTGTTGACAACATTGTTTCCAACCTTCAGCCTGCAGGCCAGTTCGTAAGCTTCACGAACCTGCCCAAGGATCTCCGTCTCACCGAGGATCATGGAATCAAGACCTGCAGCAACACGGAACAAATGATTGATGGCTTCGTAACAGGTCCAGCTCTGGAAAAACCGGGAGGCCTCCCTGTCAGTGAGCTGCGCCTTGTTTTGGAGGTAATCTCCCAGAGCTTTAAGTCCTTCTTTAATTTGGGTTACGGCAGCATAAATTTCCGTGCGGTTGCAGGTTGAAAGAACAACACAGCCGTGCACGGGCGGCAATTCTTTGACTTCCAGGAGGACCGGAATGAGACCTGTTTTCCCAAAAGCAAGTTTTTCCCTCACCTCTACGGGAGCCGTTCGGTGATTTATTCCAACAGCAGCGATAAACATGCCTCCACCTGCTCCTTCAGGAGTTCTATATTTCCTCCTTTTAGCTGGTTAATTATATCCCGGGTTAAAATTTTTTCCCAAACCTTTTGACGCTGGAATTGATCGGGAATCTTGACCCGAATCTGCTCTCTCAAAGCTCCCAGTAAAAGGGCGAGTTCTCCGAATTCGGGGCCTATTTCGGTCTGCAAAAATTCCCGGAGGCGGCGTGCGAGCAGAGGATTCTTTCCCCCTGTAGAAATGCTGATGCAGAGGGGGCCCCGGTGAAAATATGCAGGAACGAAAAAGGTGCTTAAGGCCGGATTATCTGCAACGTTGACCAGAATTCCCCGTTCCTCACACATTCTTGCAATTTGCGCATTTAATGCCCGGTTATCGGTAGCAGCGATCACCAGCCGCATCCCCTCAAGATCACGCTCTTCAAACCCCCTGCGGAAGTACTGAAAATCCCCCCGCGCGGCCGCCCGGGCCAGAACCGGAGTTAATCTGGGGCTGACCAAAAAGATCGCCGCTCCGCATCTTTTTAGCCCCGCTACCTTCCGCTGGGCAACCTTTCCACCGCCGACAACCAGGCACTTCTGCCCCTCCAGCTTCAAGCAAACGGGATAGAGATTTGCCTGCTCCATAAGGTTTCCCCGCTTTTCAGGGAGATCTCCCAACTTTATTGAAGTATTTTGCCTCCGGGACGCGTAAATCCTTCTCGAAAGGCGATCATATCCAGCAATAAGGTCCTGACATCCTCCAGCACCCAGTCATCATGCCCTGTTCCCTTTTTCTCATTATAAGTTTTCAGGTAACCCCGGCATTTTTCGCAAACGTAGACTTCGTACCCCGTGATTTCGGCCACTTCAAAATACCTGAAACTCCTGTGCTCCTCGTTGCCGCACCAGGTACAGACAAGGTAGCGGTAGCACCACTCCGTAGCGCAGAGAGGGCATACCAGCACTCTCTTCCCATCCTCCCTCCGGAGGTAAGAAAGGAGGGGTTTTTCGCCGCAAACAGGGCAGTAATCTCGCATCCATTGCTCGTCCTGAATCAAAGAACGAGCCTGAAGAGCAAACTTTTGCAGAAAGGGGCGCATGGTCTGGTAAACAATGAAGTCTAGAAGTTCGGTTTCCTCCCGCAAATCAGCAGGGGGAGAAAAACTCCTGTTTTGCTTGAGAAAATCTTCGTAAACCCGGGGATGGGCAGCCAGATATGCACCGATTTTTTCAAGCTCAAAATTTTTTTCAGGTCGGTGTTTCGAGACTAAACGGCAAATTTCCTGCTGCAGCTCGGAACACAAACAAAGATCAACAAGGGGTAAATAGAAACTCAAGAGATTTTCACCCTGGCCCAGGCGCCGTTCAACCTCTTCTTGAGAAAGAGAGGGTTGAAAGTGGGAAATTTTCGGCAGGTAACTTTCCTGAAGCGCAAGCAGTTCGGCAAACAGGTTAAAGGCGCCCTCGATGATATTGTTGAGCTCTGTCAAGACAGTCCCTCCTCGCAGTTCTGGCAAGAAATAACAGAATAAAAGAGGGGGTGCTTTCCCAACCCCCTCTTTGAAATTTTAAAAAGCATCAATCCTTTCCATAAAGCTCCTGGTACCACTTTGTATGGTGGTGCTTAGCCCAGCTGGCTCTCACCTTTCCATCGCCGAACATCGCCCAGAAAGACTCACCAGAACCAGGGTGAAGGGAACCCAGATAAGCGTGAAACATAAGCTGGGCGGTCCCAATGATCCAGGCAACGTCATGAACAGGATAGGCAAGGCGAACCAGCCAGGCAGGAAAATTGCCAGGAAACCACATGACGATTCCACTTAAGGCGATGAGTAAGCCCATCAGCGGAAAAAGGAAAGAATTTATTTTCTGACCGGCATTGATCCTGCCCTGGGGCGGCATCTTGACAGGAAAACCCAGAAAATCAAGGGGAAACTTCATCATGAACTCAATTTCGTCTTTGCCCCAACTGGCTGCTTCCTTCATCCAGTTTACGAAGCTGCGCGGCCTCAGCAGAAGCCCAATTAAGGGAATTGCGATAAAGATGACTGCCATGATTCTGTGTACCAGATTTGCCCCGTTTACTCCTCCAAAAACCGGCGCAAGCCAACCACACCACTTAGAAGAGAACATCACCAGACCCGTTAAGAGCAAGATAAACCAGCAAATGGTATGGCTCCAGTGGACAAACCGCGCCCCGCCGCTGCACTTGAGAATTCTCTCTTCGCTCTTAGCCATGGAGTTTTTCCTCCTCGTGGGCAGCTTTGCCGGCCCCCATCAGGCGGGTTGTGAAGAAACTCAGAACCGAACCCGCTGCGGTGAGGGCAATCAGCCACGGCCCGTAAGGTTTAATGTAATCGTTCCAGGCAATCGTAACAGGCGAAACCTTGGGATCTTCGGGGAGACCATATTTGCTGGGGCGATCTGCAAGGACGTACAAAACATTTGTTCCTCCAACCTCGGTTTCCCCATAGACATTTGCCTGCGGACAACTGGGAAGGAGGGAGTTCACCCGCTCTTTTGCCAGGGCCAAAAGCTCCTCCCTCTTCCCGAACTGGAGTGCACCGGTTACACATGCTTTAACACAGGCAGGAGCCAGCCCTTCAGCAACCCTGTTTGCACACAGGGAGCATTTGGTTACTTTATCAATTGCAGCATTGTACTTAGGCACATGGAAGGGGCAGGCATAAGTACAGTACTGGCAACCCACGCACCTGGTCATATCCCGGACAACCGCGCCCGTCTCCGTTCGCGAAATCGCCTTCCGAGGGCACACCTTCATGCAGGCGGGGTCCAGGCAGTGCATGCACTGGCGCTTCGCAAAGTACCACTTTAGCTGCCCGTTTTCTTCGTACTCGTTATACGCCACAATGGTAAAGTTATTTGCCGTCAGGTCCGGGTGATTCTGGTATGTTCCCTTAAAGGTAGTGGGCTCAGCAGGGAGCTGGTTCCACTGCTTGCAGGCCACCTGGCACCCCCGGCAGCCGATGCACTTTGTTGTATCGATGAGTAATCCCAGATACGCCACTTTAGCTCACCCCCTTGTAGACATTGCAGAGCCAAGCCTTATATTCCGGAATTGTCGTGTTGGCATCACCGATATGGGGAGTCAGCCTGTTTGCCGGATCGCCAGTAGCCACGCCCTTGTACCCATAATGCCAGAGAATTCCGATTTGGTGGATCTTCTTCCCGTTTATATTGAAGGGCTTGAACCGCCTGGTGACACAGGCGATAGCAGTTACCTTCCCGCGCGCCGATTCTACTGTAACCACATCTCCATTTTTAATTCCTTTTTCTTCGGCCAGCTCTTCGCTCATCTCCACAAACACATTCGGCATTAGCTCTGCGAGCCACGGCAAGTTGCGCGTCATCGCCCCGGCCTGCCAGTGCTCAGAAACCCGATATGTTGTCCCGATAATCGGATATTTATCAGGGGTACCCTGCTCGTTCATAGGCGTATTCCAGATCTTCACAGCCGGGTTCAGCTGAACTGAAGAGAGGAGATTTGGCACCGGGCTCTCCCAGGGTTCGTAGTGCTCGGGGAAGGGTCCATCGGCCATTTTCGCAAAGAGGCCGCCCACACCGTCGTCCTTCATGATGAAGGGTTCTTTTCCGCCCGGATCCGAAGGTGCCAGCGTCGGCTTGAAATCAGGCACATCGAAGCCTACCCATTTTCCTTTCTCGCCCTTGGCCGGATCGCCTTTGGTGGGATCCCACCAAATCAGCTTCTTAATCTCAGACCAGGGTCTGCCCTCCAGATCTGCAGAACACCTGTTATAAACGATCCGCCTGTTAATCGGCCAGGCAAAGGCCCAATTGGGATACTGACCAATGCCGGTAGTATCTCTGTTGTCCCGCTTCTGGGTTTTGTTCCCCTCCTCCGTGTACATGCCGCAGAGGACCCAGACGCCGCTGGAGGTAGTCCCGTCATCTTTAAGATCTCCGAATTTCTCCATAAGCTTCCCGGTAGTCAGGTCATAGCCGTTGATCTCCCGCTGGACTTCATCTAAAAGCTTCTCTTCCTCCTCGCTGTAGTTCCAGGTGAGATCGATGATTGGCTTATCTTCCGGTTTCGTGCTCCCTGCATACAAACTCTTAATTCTTTTGCCCAGTTCGTAAACAATTTCGAGGTCGCTGCGCGATTCGCCAACGGGGTCGACGGCCTTCCAGCGGAACTGCACCCAGCGCCCGCTGTTTGTAACCGTTCCCTGCTTTTCAAAAGACGAACAGGCAGGGAGGAAGAAAACCTCTGTCTTGATTTTTGCGGGATCAACACCGGCCTCTCGAGACCAGAAGGCAGATGTTTCCGTTTCCCAGAGGTCAACGGCCACCATCCAGTCTAAATTTTCCAGAGCCTTGGCCTCTTTATTGGCGTTGGGGCCTCCGACAACAGGATTTGAACCAAAAACAAAGAGCCCTTTAATAACGCCGTCGTACATCGCCTCAAATAAGCCGATATGGGTGTAGTTCCGGTTGGCATCGCGCTTGGGAAGGTACTGGTAAGCGAATTCGTTTTCCCTGGTAGCAGCATCTCCGAACCACGACTTCAGCATACTGATGAGGAACTTGGGCCTGTTGCTCCAGAAGCCTGCCTTCGGGGTCTCCTTCTTGACGTAGCCTTCGAGGGTTGCGTATGCCGGATCGTTCGTAGGCGCCGGGTTGTAAGCTGTAAGGTAATGGCTGAGGAGCCCCATATCCGTGGAGCCCTGGACGTTGGATTCGCCCCGCATCGCCGCGATGCCTCCTCCCGGCACCCCGATATTGCCGAGCAGCAACTGGAGAATTGCATAGCTCCGGACGTTCTGGGAGCCTACTGTATGCTGGGTTGTCCCCATCGCATACATGATTACTCCGGACTTATCCGGCGCCCCTGTTGCCCCGAAAGCTTCCGCTACCTTTAAATAAAGATCTCTCGGAGTTCCTGTGATCTTGCAGACAGTATCTACATCGTACCGTTCATAATGTTTTTTGAGAAGCTGGAAGACGCAGCGCGGGTGCTGTAGTGTCGGGTCTTTGAGCGGTTTTCCCTCGGCATCGGTTTTATATGTCCAGGTTTTCTGATCGTATTTCCTCTTCTCAGGGTCATATCCGCTGAAGATCCCGTCTTTGAAATCAAACCCGTCATCGATGATAAAAGCAGCATTGGTATAATTTACTACGTAGTCGTGGTGGTAGAGCTTGTTTTGAATAACGTAATTAATCAAGCCCCCGATAAAAGCAATATCTGTACCCGAACGGAGTGGTGCATAGATATCCGCCATTGCCGAAGTCCGGGTAAAACGTGGATCTACGTGGATAATCTTGGCCCCCCGCTTCTCTCTGGCTGCTGTCAGCCACTTAAAAGACATCGGGTGGTTTTCCGCAGCGTTGCTCCCGATGATCAACGCACAGTCGGTATTCTGCAAGTCGTTCCAGTGGTTTGTCATTACACCTCTGCCAAAAGTTGGTGCCAGACCGGCAACCGTCGGAGAGTGTCATATCCGTGCTTGATGCTCGAGGAACACCACCCCGAGACTCCGCATTAACTTTGATATAAGGTAGCACTCCTCGTTATCCAGAGCCGCCCCGCCCAGGCTGGCTATGGCTTCCGTCCTGTTAACAGTAACTTCTACCTCTTTTTCCGCCCCGGTTTCGGGATCCTTTGTTTTTACTTTCTCCTTTGAGATAAAGCTGGAATCACGAGTTTCCTTGACTTTTTGTGCAATTTTTTCTAAAACCCAGTCCCAGTCCTTTTCCTCCCAATGGTCGCTTCCCGGCGCACGGTAAAGAGGCTTCCGCATCCGCCGCGTGTTGTCATAAATCTGGTAAAGCGCGGCCCCCTTGCTGCATGTGGACCCCTGATTAATGGGGTGATCAGGATCACCCTCGGTATTGATGACCTTTCCCTCTGCAGCATATACTACTAAACCACAACCGCACCCGCAATAAGGGCAAATTGTAGGAACCGGTTGAACGTTCTTGATCCGGAACTCTCCAACCTGAGCCCATGCAGGCGCGAGGTCGAAACCGAGGGCCGGCAAGGTGGCAACCGCGGCGCCAGAGATCTTGAGGAATTCGCGCCTTGTCAGTCTCACCTAATCCCTCACTCCTTTTTTCTTTTTTGGGCACTGAAGGAACCCTTTTTCGGAAAAAGGCCCCTCTTTCAACGAACTGCGCCTTTTCGTTTCCCGGTCTTGAAAACAAAAAACCTCCCCGCTCCTGAGTTTTTTTCACCCCCCATCATTTGTAATTAAATACAATTAAAATGAGCAATTTTAAGAAAATAAATCTAAGACAACAGTCCCTGTATAATATTCGTCAGCTACTTAAAAATTCCTGCTTTGTACAGAAATAAAAAGGTCCCCCCTTCAGAGGGAATTATTCCAAAAATTCAAAATAGTTGTCCTATCAAATAGTACCTTCCTCCTCTGCGAGTTCGCTAAACCGGGCATGCCTCTTTCTGGCTACTACTTTAGCCACAAGAATCCCCACTTCGTAAAGAACAAGCATCGGTGCCGCCATAATTGACTGGGAGAGAGGATCCGGGCCCGGGGTCAGGATCGCCGCAAGGATGAACGTGAAAACAATTGAATATTTCCGATTTCGCACCAGCCATTCGGGGGTAATCACCCCGATTTGGGCGAGAAAATAGACAATTAAAGGCAGCTCAAAAATTAGCCCGAAAGGAATTAAAAAGGTCAGGGTGAAGGAAAAATACTTGCTTATTGTCAGCATCGGCTCGAATTCCCCGGCAAGCTTGATTAAAAAGAAAACCGCCACCGGGAAAACTGCAAAATAAGCAAAAACAACCCCCCCTGCAAAAAGCAAAATGGAAATGGGAACAAGTCTGAGGATGTACCTTTTTTCATGAGGGTAAAGAGCAGGAACTAAAAAGCGCCAGAACTGCCAGAGTATAACAGGAGAGGCGGCAATCACCCCCGCCAGCAGGGCAACCTTGAATTTAGTGAAGATGCCCTCCGTCATTGCGGTAAATACAATATCATGGCCCAGATCCCGGACGGGCTTTGTAAGAACCGCCAGAATCTGGTCCACAAAAAAGAAGGAGGCGATGCTGGCAATGCCAACTGCAACAAGGGAAACAATAATGACCTTCCGGAGTTCTTCAAGGTGTTTCAGCAAAGGCATCGCTTCCTGTTCTGCCTCATGAAGTTCTTTTTCCGTCATGCTATCCCCTCCCTTACTGAGTTTAAAAATCCCGGTTTCCGACAAAATCCGTGATTGCAGCTAGAATTTGCCGGGGCGGGAGATCTGGGAGCAGTGCAAGCTGCTGTTTTGCCTTGGCAAGGTATTGATTGCAGAGGTTCTGTGCAGATTCCAGGGCACCCGAAACCCTAATCAACTCCAAGATCTCTTCCCATTCCGGCTCTCCTTTATTTTCGCTTAAAATAAGCTGCGCCAACCGGGGCCCCCAGGTTTCATCCTTTAAAGCATAAATGACGGGCAGGGTGATAATTCCCTGGCGCAGGTCGCTCCCGACAGGCTTCCCAAAAGTTTCTTCATTCCCCACAAAATCAAGAATATCATCGCTAATCTGGAATGCCATTCCTATATAATAGCCGTAATTCTTCAAACATCTCCCAACAACAGGCGGGGCGTCGCTGGCCACAGCACCGATCAGGCAGCAAGAAGAAATGAGAAGAGCCGTTTTTCGTTTGATTCGCCGCAGGTAAGCACGAACCCCCTGATCGAGTTTTCCGGTTGTTTCAATCTGCTCAATTTCACCTTCGCACATTTTAAGGCTTACCTCAGCAAGGATCCGGGCAATCTGAGCGTTTCCGTGCCTGGCAACAAGTGTCAGGGCCTGGGCAAAAAGGTAATCCCCGGTATACAAAGCAACGGGATCTCCCCACCGCGCCCTCACCGTGGGCAGGCCCCGGCGCGTGGGAGCACCGTCAATGATGTCATCGTGCACGAGGGTTGCCATGTGAATCAACTCAATCGCGACTGCAAGCGGCCCCAGGCGTTCGAGTATATAATTAGAAAACTTCCCGGCAAGAAGGACAAAGGCGGGGCGCAGCCTTTTTCCGCCGGCCCTGAGCAAATGGCCTGCGGACTCCCCCAAAACGGTCTTTGAGGTAAGGGCATACCTTTCCAACTCGGTTTCCACATATGCCAGATCGCTGAAAATCTCTTTTAAAATATCCCGGTAATTCATTAGCCCCACCTGAAGAAAATCGTCAAAGAAATAATTCGGGAACCCTCGGCAAACTCCTTTCAAGCGCAGCATGAAACTTTTTTCAATTTTCTGTTCGGTTAAGGAAAACGGTGCTCGTACCCTATTAAATTGAGAAGGCGCGCTGTAAAAAATTCTACCAGGTCCTCGATACTCCGGGGGCCGAAATAAAAGGCGGGCATCGGAGGGACGATATGAACACCGATTTCCGCGAGGGTAAGCATGTTCCTGATCTGGATGGGGTTGAGCGGCGTTTCGCGCGGCACAAGCACCAGCGGGCGCCTTTCTTTCAGCGTCACATCTGCAGCCCGCTCTACGAGGTTCCGGGACATGCCTCCTGCAATCCCCGCAAGGGTAGCCATGCTGCAGGGAACTACGAGCATTCCTTTTGTTGGAAAAGATCCGGTTGCAAGACAGCAACCAACATCCCGCCAGTCAAAGTAGGAAAGAGAATCATCCCTGGGGGCGTATCCCAAATAACCCCTGAGCTTCCGTTCGATTTCCTCTGGTGTTCCGCCCAACGTCCAGCCCAATTCGTCTTTGACCACACGCATTCCCGGCTCTGTGATGACTAAACAAATTCTTGTCTTGTGCACTTTTAAAGCTTTTAAGAGTTTTTCTGCGTAAATTGCTCCCGTAGCACCAGTAATTGCAAAAACCCAAGTATCCATCCAAAATCCCCCTAGGTGTTAAAACCATACTCCCGCCACCTTGCGGTGACCAGTTCTTTTATTTCCTGCAACATCTCGATCTCCTCAGGCCATTCCCTGAAATGCCCTTCACCGGGACCCTTTTTGGTGGCATCTATCCCCACCTTGGAACCGTAAGCAGGAAATGGAGAGGCATGGTCCAGAACTTCAACAGGACCCTCTACGAAGAGAAAATCCCGCTTTGGATCCACATTATTGTAAACCCTCCACCATACCTCGGCCATATCGTGCACATTTACGTGGGCATCCACCACAATAATCATTTTGGTAAACATCATCTGTCCCAGACCCCACAGGGCGCACATTACCTTTTTCGCGTGCCCGGGGTAGCTCTTCTCTATTGCGACAACCGCGCAGCTATGAAAAACTCCCTCAAGGGGAAGGTTTAAATCAACCACTTCGGGAAGATAAAACTTAATGATGGGGAGGAAAATTCTCTCGGTAGCTTTCGCAAGAAAACAGTCTTCCATCGGGGGCTTCCCTACAACAGTCGCGGGATAGATGGCATCCCGGCGGTGTGTGATGCAGGTTATGTGAAAAACCGGATACCAGTCGGGGAGGGAGTAATACCCCGTGTGATCCCCGAAGGGCCCCTCCAGGCGTTTTTCCTCGAGATCCACGTACCCTTCTAAAATAATTTCCGCATGGGCAGGCACTTCGCAGTCAACGGTAATGCACTTAACCAATTCCACCGGCTGCTGCCGGAGGAACCCTGCAAAGAGCATTTCGTCGAAGCCATGGGGAAGAGGTGTGGTGGCGGCATAAATAGTGGCGGGATCTCCTCCCAAAGCAACTGCCACCTCCATCCGCTTCCCAAAAGCCTGGTGTTTTTTATAATTCTCGGCCCCGTTTTTGTGAATGTGCCAGTGCATTCCCGTTGTTCTGGCATCAAAAACCTGAAGGCGGTACATCCCTGCGTTGCGCTGGCCCGTTTCGGGATCCTTTGTGAAGACAAGGGGAAGAGTGAGATAGCGGCCCCCGTCCCCCGGCCAGCATTTTAAAATCGGAAAAATATCCAAAGAAGCATCATCGGTATGAACGACCTCCTGGCAGGGAGCATTCTTGACCAGTTTTGGAGTCCAGCTGCCCATTTCCGCCAGGCGGGGCAAAAGTTTAATTTTTTCCAGGAAGGAGCCAGGTAAGTTCTGAAGCTGGAGAAGCTTCCCAACCCGGGCCCCGACCTCGTCGAGATCGCCGACCTCAAGCGCCAGTTCCATTCGTTCTTTGCTGCCAAAGGCATTTATTAAAACAGGAAAATCAGAACCCTTAACCCTTTCAAAAAGAAGAGCAGGCCCCCCTCGTTTGCTGATCCGGTCCGTGATTTCCGTAATTTCCAGAACTGGATCAACCTCCGCCTTGACCCTGTGGAGTAAACCCCTTTTTTCGAGGACCGTAATAAACTCCCGGAGATCACGATAAGCCAAATTTATCCCTCCCAAAACTGCCGTCAGCCTTGACTATTTTTGCTTATTTCTTAAGTTTAGCGCACATTTTCCGCAAAAACAATAAGGATCGCCCAAAATAAAAAAAGGTGCCCTAAAAAGCACCGTTTTTTATTCTCTGTTAATTTGCAGCACAGGATAGTTTCTCCGGGGTGGATAAAACAATTTCGCGTGCGGCTCTTTCAAGCTCTTCCTGACCGGGGCCAACCGAAAAGGATGCTAAAAATTCGAGCGCCCGATTGAGGTGAGAAAGAGAAAAGGTCGGCTCCAGGCCAATTTTCTTGGCACCGTATGCGATCCCAAGCTCCACACCAAAATGGCGCATCAACAATTGCTTTTCTTCATCCCCCCCTGCAAAAAGGCATCCCAGGGCGCAGCTCTCCCCAAAAAAACTGCCATACTGTTTCTTAAGCTGCTCTAAAACATCCCGGTTTTTCAAGGCACGCTCTTCCTGCCGGCCCGCTTCTAAAAGCGTGAATCCCTCACTCATCTCCCGAATCAACCGGGCCAGCCTGTCCAGCAAGAAAAGGCAGTCAAACTTACAGAGCAAAAAAAACAGATGCCCGAAAAGGTAATCCCCTCCGAGAATTAAAAACTGGCTTTCCTTTCTATTTTTTTGGGAGGGAAGGGTGTGAAGGGTGGTGGCCAGATAAATAAGCTCCATAAAAAGAGCAGGCAAAATCGCGGCCCCGGCATGTGCAAAAAGGCGCGCTCCCAACAAAACAAGCCCCGGCGGAATCACGCTGTCCAAATCAAAGTCCGGGTAAAATTGCTGAAGCAGCAATTTTGCCTGGGGATGGAGAAGCACTTCCAGTTTTTTAAAAACAACCTCAAGTTCTCCTTGGATTTCCTGAAAGAAGACCGGAAAGCGCCGGGACATCGAAAAAAGGTCCTCCCTATGAATAAGGGGTTCTTTGGAAGCAAGAACCCCCTCGCGATTTTTTCCCTAAAGAGAGACGCCTCATTAAGCTGCTCCAACTTTCCGCAGAACCATCACAGGATCGACAAACAATTTCTTAAAGCCAAGCACCTTGGGATCGAGACCTAAAGCCAGCCCGATTAACTGGGTGAAGAAGGGAATTGGCATCCGGTACTGGGTGCCATATTTCTTCTCAACGGTGATTTGCCGCATATCAAGATTCTGCTGGCAAAGGGGGCACGCGGCCACAATGCAGTCGGCACCTGAGTCCTTGGCAATTTTGAGGATGTCATTGCACAGCTTTGTGCAGGCATCCTCTCTGGTCATTCCCAGGGAAGCACCGCAGCACTCGGTTTTATAAGGCCAGGGTAAAGGCTCCGCCCCCAGGACGCGCATAATGTTGTCCATTGCCTGAGGATTTTCGGGATCGTCAACGAAATTTACAAGTTTCGGTGGTTTTACAAACAAGCAGCCGTAGTAGCAGGCAACCTTCAACCCTTTCAGGCTTCTTTTTACCTTTTTCCGAATCTCTTCCAAGGTCGCAGGATTTGCAAAAACATCGAGATAGCTCCTCAGTCTTACTTTGCCTGTATAGGGGCGCTCCAGCAAGGAATTTACCTTTCGCCGCAGGTCCTCATTTTGAAGCTCGTACTCAACAGCCGCAAACCGCTGATGGCATGCCGCACAGGGAGCAACCATTTCATTTACAGGCAGCGTTTCTGCCAGGGCCAGAACACGAGCGGGAAGAGCGAGGGATAATAAATGATCTGTCATGTGAGCAGAAGAAGCACCGCAACAGTTCCAATCGGGAACTTCAAGAAACTCAATCCCCAGGGCTTCAGCAACTGCATGACTGGACATCCCATACTCGATACCGCCGGTTTCCAGGGAGCAGCCAGGATAAAAAGCGTACTTTGCCATCTATTTTCCCTCCCTCCGCCTGGTCTCTTCAAAAATTTTCCTGATTTCTTTGCGCCCTTTGATCCGATGTGGGAACGGCTTGGCCTTGCCCTTGAGCATCATGGGAAGCCCAAACTGCATGTCCTTCATTAAGTTCCCCGTTCTCATGTTGTTCATCATCAAAAGGCCTGCCTCAAAAAGACGGCCGTAGCTCCGAACTGTTCCTAAAAATACGTCATTGAAAATGAGAACAAGCCTTCCCTTCTCCGTGTAACCATGCTTAACCGCCTCTTGACGCAGGGTGTCCATCACCCGGGCGACGTCAATATCCCTGATGCAGCGGGTTGTGCATGTGTTGCAGGCCATACAAACCCAGATGGTTTGGGATTTAAGAACTTCCTCCTTCATCCCCAGCATCAGCATCCGCATGATTTGGTTGGGAAGGTAATCCATCGCAAAAGTCCCCGGGCAGCCACCGGAACACTTGGCACACTGGTAACACTGCCGAATATCCTGACCACTTTCTGCGATAACCTTATCCACAAAAGACCGGTTCGTTTCCAAGGCCTGAGACAAATTGAACTCGCTCATCGCGACCCCCTCTTAAAAAGCGTAAAAATCTCTCATAGAGTCTATTCTCTCTTTTCTGAATAATTCCTCCTTTAGAAAACAAGAAATTTTTAATTTTCCTGAAAAACAAATAAGCCTTACAACACTCCTTGTAAGGCTTATTTGCTAACCCTTTTGTTTTTCTGGGCGGTCTAAAATAAATATCCCTCCTAAAGATTCACCGCCGCCCTCTGGCTAATTTCCATAATGCCGCGTCTTACTTCTGTAGCGGTTATGTGTTCAGCTTGAAATTTCTCAACAAGATACCGGCAGGCGCTCCAGGGATCAACCTTTTTTCCGCATGTAAAGACATCCACTGCAGCGTAGCCTAGCTCGGGCCAGGTATGGATCGCCAGATGGGACTCGGAAATTACCACTACTCCACTTACCCCTTGAGGGCTGAATTTATGGAAGACGCATTCTCTGATTTCGGCTCCTGCTGCAAGTGCCGCATCGATCATGTACTGCTGGACCTTCTCGATGTCGTCCAGAACCTCGAATGCGCAACCATAAATTTCAGCTAAAATGTGACGCCCCAAAGAGTCCAGATTTGTCATTAATAGTCTCAACCTCCTTTAAAAATTCTATTAACATGCATTATTAATGAAAAACGGAAGGAAATCGGAGCCAGTTCAATTTCTCCGGCGCCCGATTCCAATCCTATTAAATTTTAGCACTTCCTGATGTTTTGTCAACAAAATTTTTAGACTCTTCGGCAATAACTTCATTGGTTAAAACACCAATTCCTTCAATTTCGACACTGACCAGATCGCCAACCTGGAGCGGCCCTACCCCAAAAGGTGTCCCCGTCATGATTACATCACCCGGGTAAAGCGTCATGATGGTTGAAATATAACTCACCAGCTGCGCAACAGAAAAAATCATCTCCTTTGTTGATGAATCCTGGCGAATTTTACCGTTGACCGTAACTTTTATGTCAAGGGATCTGGAGTTTAAACCAACGGCAAGAAAGGGGCCCAGGGGGCAAAAAGTATCAAAGGATTTGGCCCTCGTCCACTGGCCGTCTTTTCTTTGAAAGTCACGGGCCGTAACATCGTTGCCGCAGGTATATCCGAGAATCCTGGAATCCGCCTCGGCCTCCGCCACGCACCTTGCTTTCTCTTTTATAATTACTGCAAGCTCTCCTTCGTAATCCACCTGGTGACTGCAGCGAGGGTAAACGATTTTCTGGCCGGGGCCTATGACCGCAGAGGGAGGTTTAAAAAAAAGAAGCGGTTCCCCGGGCAGTGCCATTCCGAGCTCCCGGGCGTGATCCCGGTAATTAAGGGCAACGCAAACAATTTTGCTGGGAGTACAGGGAGGAAGCAGGCTGGCCCCGGCCAGGGGAATCTTTTCTTCGGTAAGCCTCCAGTGTTGAAAAGGGCTGCCTTCAATCACTCTGATAAAATCTCCCTCAACCAGCCCCCAGGTCTCCCTTCCCTGATGATAACAGCGTGCATACCGCATTCGAACTCTCCTTTCTTGTGTATTAGAAAAAGGTTTCCTGCTCCTGCAAAATCAAAAAGAAAAGAGTAGCTGCAGGGAAAATAATGGCAGTCGCAGCTGCAACAATGCCCGAGTCATTAAAGATCAAAGCTGCAAATGCACCCAGCAGGCTTCCCTCGAGCCCTGCAGCAAGAGCAGGGTGCTTTGTTAAAACCCGGCGGAAGATTCCTATGGGGCGGTAAAAGAGAACCCCCAGCGCAAGGAGGGTTCCAATCAGAACCCGCGTCCAGATGGTGTATTTGATCAACCGGTAGTTCATCGTCAATTTTCTGGCAACAACCTCCAGAAAAGCACTTGCTCCTGCGGTCTGGATGGCCGAAACCAGCTGACCAAAATGGGAGCGCAGTTCCGGAGGGCGCAAATAATCCATAGCAAACAATCCCAAACTGGCCAGGAGCGAGGCGATTCCGATAACCAAAACTTCACGCTTGCGGATGCGAATTCCCAAAAATCTGAAAAAGGTATAGCTGAAGGCAACCAACAAAGCCAGCATCCCCCCAAAGTTGCTTCCCCACTGCGGTGCTCCGGTGATACCCACGGTAAAAAGGAGGAGGCCCCCTACCAAAAGAAGGAGACCCCGGGAACATCTGCCCAGGCGTTCGATAAAAAGTGAGGCCCCCATTAGCGCGGCACCCAAAAGAACGCCCATATACTCGTTGCCGATTCCGTAAAAGCGCGCTCCCGCCATCGGGTCGTAGCCCAGCACCGAATTTTTCTGAAAGAAATTTCCGGCGAGAGTATCACCAAGAAGCAGTCCTACAGTGGCCAGACAAAGAAACAAAAGGGAATCTAAGACTTTGTTGCGCGCCAGCCGGATGCTGCCCGCGACCAGAACGGCAACCATACTGAAAAATATGAGCAGGTACAGCCAGATGTTAAGGGGCGAAAAAGAACCTATCAGCAGCCAGACAGAAGGGACTGCAATGAGGCCCAGAAGAAAAGGGGAAAAATATTTACTTTTCCGGGAGTTGACCAGCAGGCAGAAAAGGATTCCGGCCAGAATGACAAGGTAAAGGAGAACATACCCTTTAACCAAGGTCGGGCGAAGAAGCGAGATAAAAAATGTCCTGGCTTCAACATCCGCAAGGATCTCGAGATTACCGGCTGCTGGTGCAACCGTCCAGGGCCGCCCCTCCATGTTTTTAAATTCGGGGGCTCCCAAATATTTAAGAATGCTCGGTGCGATATCGTATAAAGCAACAATTCCTGGCCTGCGCGTCGTGGGGGAAACCAGCAAACCAGGACTCATCTTCTCCCCCTGCACCCCGATAAAAGTAAAAAGCCTCTTTTCGTTCAAAGCATCCGGGGACGGGACCAAAGAGGCAACAATGACCTGACTGTGCCGGAGATCGGTGTTCTGCAATAACCACCCCAGGAACTGGTCGAATTCCCTCAGGATAAGTCTTCTTTCTCGAAGATAAACCTCATCGGTCAGATATTCTTTAGTTTGCTCCAAACGGACAAGATCGCCCAAATCGACGACAAGGAAATTGACCTCCTGCCGCAGGGCAAGAAAATCTTTCTTCAATGCCTGGTAGTCCGTGCGATATCCAAGCAATCCCTCCTGATGAGGCCGCAGCAGGCCGGTGGAAACATTTCCGGCATCAACGATTCCCCGCCGGTCCATCGCGATTACGGCCATGGACCGCTGCGGAACGCCGGGTAAATCAGCATTTCCCAAGGCACCGGTGCGCATTCCCGCCCGGTGCAAGGCATCCCCCAGTGCTCCCGGAACTGCATCGGCCTGACCAGCTTCATTCGCCCGGACAATCAAAGGCAAATCAACAACAACAAGATTCTCCGGGCGCGGAGTAAATCCCGTGCGCGCCTGAAAAAGAGACACGGGGTCCTGGCCCTGGTAGGTTTCGCTGCCACCAAAAACAAGGGTTTCCTCGGCAGTGCCAAATGCAACACTGCCGGCGCTTACTGTAGCCGCAACATGGGGAGATGTACGGGCAGCAGCGGTATTGGTGTTGAGAAGGGCCCCGGCCCCCTTTCTGAAAAAGGCCCGGAAGGCGGGAAGGTCGGAGGAATTCAGATCGCCCAGTTCTAAATAATTGCAAACCAGGAGGACTACCTGGCGGGGGTGATGCCGGCTTTGGGCCCAGATGGTGTCCTGTTTGAGAAAATAAAAAAAGCCGATGGTTAAAAAAATTAATAGAACCTTCTGAAGAGCCTTCCCTCTTTTTGCTTCCAACTCTATCCAAATCCCCTTATTATTTGAGAATCCTTTCCATCAAAACCTTTTCATAAATCTGCTCCGTCTTCTTAATCATTTGGGTGTGAGAAAAATTCCGCGCCACCAGCTCCCTCCCCTGACGGGCCAGGAGGGCGGCAAATTCCCGGTTTTTAAGCAGTTCCCCAACCGCCTGCGCCAGGGCCGCGGGGTCGGCCGGAGGCACCAGCACTCCCGTCTCTCCATCCCGGATAATCTCCCGGAGGCCCCCTACAGAAGTGGCAACTACCGCCAGGCCGCTCGCCAGAGCCTCGAGACAGAAGATCGAAAGCCCCTCCTGAACTGAAGGGATGACAGCTAGGTCAAAAAGTGACAAAAGGCGTGGAATGTCGGAGCGAAATCCCGTAAAGACAACCCTCTCCGTCAGGTTCATTTTTTTGGCAAGCTCTTCCAGGCTCTCGCGCTCCGGTCCATCCCCTACAATAAAAAAATAAGCGGGCCCGTAGTACTTGTCAACTAAAGGAACTGCTTCGATCAGGTACTTAATCCCTTTTCTCGGTTCAAGACGCGCCACTGCACCAACAACCGGTAAATTACGCGGCAGCCCAAACGAAAGGGGCGTCAGGTGCGGCAGTGTTCCCTGGTTGCTGAAGACCTGTTGATCTATTCCATTATAAATGACCGTGATTTTTTCAGGCGGCGTCCAGGTATACTTTTGGACCTCTTCCTGCAAAGCTTTTGATACGGTTATGATGTGGCTTGTCGCAAACCTGTTGAGAAAAGCCTGAAGAAACCGGAAAAAAACAAAAAAAGAGGTTTTGGCATCGAGCAGATTGTGAAATGTGGCAACAACAGCACGGTGCCCGGCAAAAAGTGCAGCCAGCCGCCCCAAAACCCCGGCCCGCAATCCGTGGGTGTGAACAAGATCGATTCTTTCGCTTTTGATGAGGGAGCAAAGAGTTCTCACGATCTGCCAATCCCTGAAGGGATCCCATCCCTCGGCAATTGGAACCGGAAAAATTTTTCGGGCGAAGGGTTCCAGTGAAGTGATGATTTCGTTGCCGGGGGGAGCAGCCAGGTAGAGATGGTACTTCTCGCAATTGAGACCCCGAAAAAGGATCTCCAGGTGTTTTTTCATTCCCCCCCGGGCCGGGCGCACTACATGAAGAACCCTGTAAACCATGGCCATCTCCGAAAGAATAAAGAAATAAACTTGAACAAAAAAACGGGGAATCATCCCCGCCGATTTCAATGGTCAGAGTGGCGGGATTTGAACCCGCGGCCTCTAGCACCCCAAGCTAGCGCTCTACCAAGCTGAGCTACACCCTGACTCCTCATCCGTATAAAATTTTATTAGTTTTTCCCTTCAAAGTCAAGGCCACTTTTCCCCTGGTAGCTGTCAACTCCGAGTGGGAAAAAATTTCCATACTTGGCGCTCTAACACATAAATTCGTGCATCAAAATTAACATTTTCCATGTTCGATTTAGAGAGAGAAAAACTAATTCGGTTTGGAAGGTTTTACGATATTTAACAGATAAAAAATGGCTGTTTTTTTAACCCTGCTATTTGAACCAATCCTTTCTGAAAAAGTGTGCGAGAACTTTGTGTAGCGGTACTAGTTTCCTTCCTTGTAAAACATCTTCCTGGTAATTTCCTGACCGGGCTCGACTACAACAAACCGGTCGTCCCACGGGCTCTTCACAAGAGCTTCCAGGATAGCCAGGGATCCAGGGATAATCTCGAACTTAAGACCAAAAACCTCTGCTGTTTTTTTGACCTTGGCTATGTAAGGGGTAATGTCGTAAACGCCTGTATCGATAAGGGCCGCCCGCGTGTAATTCTTCATCATCTCTTTGGCAAGCCACCGGGCCTTTTCCTTGCTGTATTTCCTAGTCCATTCGTGCTCTCCCAGATACATCGCCAGGGGTCCAGTGCCATCCTTTAAGAATCCCTTTGTAAAATAATAGGTTCCAGGTTGTTTTCTAAATTGCTCCAGGTACGCTTCCCTGGACCCCAGAAAGATGGCAATGCAGTCATCGGTTCTCGGCAAAACGAGTTTAGCCCGCTTCGTTTTCAAACCAACCGTTCCTTCTGAGCAGAGGCCAAACCCAAGCAGGATCACGTCCCACTTCTTTTCCTCTTCCAGTTCGGATAACACATTACTCAGTTTTTCGTTGAGCTTCTTGGGATAATCGTGCAAGCCTAACTCAATTTCCCTGATTTCAAGATTGGTAGGTACGATCTTTTTGATCTCCTGGGCCAAGGATTCGCAGATGACCAGGGCGGTGTTCTTCTGCTCCATTTTTTCCCTCCTGTTCTTCAGTGATTGGTATCATTCAGGTTATTCGACATATCGACTGATCCTTTTTTATAATCTTATCTTTGTTGATCCGACGCGAGGCCGCACAATCCTGAGTCATCCTCACTTTTTCAGCCCGCCTTACCTAAGAGATCCGCAACGTGCCTGAATACTAAGGACTTTAAAGAGGGTAGTTTCCGCCACCACAGGCTTAGTTTTCTTGCGGGCAGTGCCCTGCCTAAAGAGGTTGCGGCACCAGGCCAGTCGATTGAGCCAGCTTCTTCGGGGAAGAGAAGCTCCGCACATCCCCAATTTCGGCTAAGATGGTCATGATGCTCACCACATCCAGGCCCGGGACGCCGAGCAAGAGCCGGGCCTCTGGTATGGTCCTGGCCCTGGCGCAGAGTTCCCCCTCCAGGCCCCTGAGTTCCTTGTCCAGGGCGTCGATGAGCCCGAGGGCCGACTGGAAAAATGTTTCGTTTCCCCTTGAGGCAAGGTCAAGGTCTCAAGGAACTCCGGCCCTTTCGACCGAAGAGGTCGCTTGCTGGACTCTGGTAGCCGTTGCGTGCTAGCACCGCATGAACGATGTTCTTCAAGCGGGTCTTGAGCTGCATCAGGCGGGTGCGGTACTGGAGCAATACTCGCAGCTGGCGCTGCTCGGGAGTTGGCACCCAGACCTTTGGTGTGAAGCACCCAAAAGGCGAACCAGGGTTTCCGCGTCCAGCCGGTCGGTTTTTTGCGCTCCTTTCCTTTGGCATTTCTCTTTGAGTGTCTGAATTCCTATCTGCATAGCGTTGGCAGCAGCAATAACATCAACCATGTAAAGCTCGTAACTTTGGAACTTGGAGCTCACTGTTTCCATCCCAGGAATGAGACCTTCCTTAACGATTTCTTCCGGGGGGAATTCCGACCCCTAAAACAACTTCAAGGTGCTTCCTTCACCCGGGAAGCATTCTTGGCGCTTATAGCCTTGCCAAGTTAGCGAAAAAGAGCAAATTTCACTAAATTTCATTAATTTTAACCCCCCTAGCCGTGGAACTTCGAAGTTCTGGGAACTCCAGAGAAGCAGTAAAAATGTTGTTGAACCCAGGATAGGCGGAAAGCTCTACATACTCAACGGCGCGCGCGATTGCTCCCGCGCGTCGGCACTCGTGCCGCGAGAGGAGGGCGATCTTGGCTCCTGCCCCCGCGGCGTTGCCTATCTGGCGCACCTTCTCCAAAAGCTGCGGGGGAAGGAGGCCAATAGCGCAGGCACTCCTGGGATCGAAGTAGTTACCAAAGGCTCCAGCAAGGAGTACCTCATCCACGTCCTCTGGCTTGAGGCGGCGCTCCTCGAGGAGTACCTGGATCCCGGCGGCGATGGCTGCTTTGGCAAGCTGGAGCTGGCGCACGTCGCGTTGGGTAAGGAGGAGGGGCCGGCCGTGGGAGGTGGAGGCTTCGTCCGCGAGGAGGAAGGCGTTCGTGCCGTTATGCTCTACAATGCGATTTCGGTACCTTCGGGCGATGGGTGATTCTACTTCGAAGGGAGGAAGCATCCTCCCGCTCTTGTCGATGATGCCTAGGGTAAGAAGGCCAGCCGCGAGGTCGAGGAGTCCCGAACCGCAGATGCCGCGGGGCTTTCCTCCCCCGATGACCGAGTACTCCAAGTCCTCCCCGAACCAGACGTGGTCAATGGCACCAGCAGCGCCCCGCATCCCGCAGCTGATCTGGGCCCCCTCGAAGGCAGGGCCTGCCGCGGCCGAGCAGGCTATAAGGCCTTCCCCGGTCCCAAGCACAATCTCCCCGTTCGTCCCGATGTCTACCGCAAGCTTGACACCACCGCCGAGGTCCATCTGGGTGGCGAGGATCACGCCTACAGTGTCGGCCCCCACGAAGCCGGCGATGATTGGGAGAACATAAAGGCGCGCCCTGGGGTTTGCCCTAAGACCGAGTTCTGCAGCCCGGAGGACAAGGGGCTCTTTTACCACGGGCACGTAAGGAGAACGGGCCAGTTGCCCGGGAGGGATCTTCAAGAAGAGGTGGTGCATGCAGGTGTTTCCCACCACACTCAGAACGTACACGTCTTGAGGGCTTGCTCCTGCCCGGATGCTTGCCTCTGCAAGGAGTTCGTTAAGCCCAGCGATGAGGCACTGGTGGAGCTTTTCTAGTCCTTCCGGCTCCTCCGAGGTGTAGGCGATGCGGGAGATGACGTCTGCCCCGTAGGCGGCCTGGGGGTTAAGCATGGATGCAACACCCAGTTCTTCCCCGCTCCGGAGATCGAGGAGGTAGCAGACGATCGTCGTTGTTCCGATGTCGAAGGCGGCTCCCAAGAGCTTTCCGGTGGTATCGCCTGCTTCCAGCCCGAGGACCTCGGCGCCGGAGGTGACTGCAGTGAGGCGGTACCCGGAGGAACGGAGGAGGACAGGCAGTTCTCGCAAGACGTCAAGGGGAGGGGGAGGGGCGGCCCCGAGGGCGTCGCGGAGGCGTTCCCAATCGGGACGCTGGTCGGCCAGGGAGGGAGGGGGAACTTCAAGAAACGTCTTGGAAACAGGGGGAGCAAGGGCCACTACCCGGGACGCGGCCTCCATCAAGATCTGGGTTTCCTGCCTCACCTCCGGAAGAAAAACGGCAAGATCGGACCGGACTTCTACCATGCAGGCAAGGCGTATACCACCAGCAAGCTCTTCTTCCTCGAGGTGCTCTTTTTCCGCCGGGGCGGGAGGTGGGAGGGGAGCACCTTTTGCCTCCAGGCGCACGCGGCACTTCCCGCACCTCCCCTTCCCGCCGCAGGAGAACTCCAGCGGGACTCCCGCCAGGGCGAAGGCTTCCCGGAGCGTCTTCCCTTCCTTGACAACTGCTTCTTTTCCTCCGGGTTTGAAGGTGACCCGAAACTTCTTCATTTCTCACACCCCCAGCGGAAGCTCTGCTCGGCCAGTCATGACTTACCCGCGGCTTTCGACTCTCGCTTCCGGTAGTACCGAAGGTAATTGCGGCAGTAAGGATCCTCGCCTAAGACAAGCTCTGTTGCCCAAACGGTCGCCATCAGCTCTTCATCGAGAGGGTCGATGATAGCAGCGTCCATTCCTGCTGCCCGCGCCAGCACAAGGAAGGTTCTGTTGATGGTGCGCCTGTATGGCAGCCCGAAAGAAACGTTACTGAGCCCGGAGATGATGTAGACGCCAGGGAAGCGCTTCTTGATCTCACCGGTAGCCTCGAGAAACACCTGCGTTGCCTTGTGCTCTGTAGCAAGGGCAACAACAAGGGGATCGACGTAGATATTCTCTTCCTTTACACCATACTTGGCCCCTTCTGAAATCAGCCGCTCCGCAATCTCTACCCGCGTCTTGGCGTCTTTTGGAATCCCCCCTTCGTCAAGGGTAAGAGCTACCACTCCAAAACCGGAAGCAGCAGCAAGTGGAAAGACCTTTTCCGGCTTGCCCGGTTCGGCGGTGACCGAGTTCAGAAGACCTGGCCTCTTCACAAGCGGGAGGACCTCGGCCAAGGTCTCGGGGCGGGGGCTGTCGAGGCAGAGAGGTGTATCCACAGTTTCCTGAACAACTTCTACCAGCCACTTCAAGTCCTCAGGCTCACGCTCAGGTGATGTGCCAGCGTTCACATCAAGATAGTCCGCCCCAGCTTCTGCCTGCCGCTGCGCTAAATCAGCAATAAAATCTCGATCTCGTTCGGCAATCGCTTCCCGCACCTTAGTCAAAGTGCCGTTGATCTTCTCTCCAATAATAATCACTGGGCTTGACCTCCTTCGTGTTTCTCATGTTTTTCTTTTGTTTCTACAGTTTTATCCACCCTCAGTTTTGTCAAGGGTGAGGTTGGAACTCCTCGCTGTCGCCGAGAAGAGCTTTTAATTTTGCTACCACTTTTTCTAATTCTTCCCGATTAAAATCAGTTTTGTTTGTTCTCGGGATTCCCAGATCAGTAATTATAACCGAAACCTGGGGGCTGATCCCTGCTTCTTCAAAAAGAGCACGACCACACCCTTCGGAACAACCATCCACAAGCACCCAGAAAGGACTTTCCTGGGCTGCTTCTTTGAGGCTACTCACCCTTTGCAAGCGAAACTTCTCCCCAGAAGGTAAGCGAAGAAACCTGACACAACCTTCTTTCTCCAGTGCCTTTGCTGCACTGTAGGCAAGCAGAGATACATTAGAACCTCCCGGACATGTCACCACAATCACCTTTCGAGAAGGAGCCTTTTCAAAATTCGTTTTCCTTTACCTCCTTATTTCCAATTTTCCATCTTCAAGATAAATTTCTGAAGCCAAATGTCGCGGCCGATGATAAACTGATCCAAGATGGTCGTAATGAAATTGATCCACCCCCGGCGGAACTAGCCCCCCGGATAAACCCGAGTCCGGAGGTGCTACAAAGCTTGCTAAAGGGGTGGTAAATAAGAACGTCTTCGAGTTGACGGCACATGGCTACAGCATCCCGGAAGATTGCCGCGATGACCAGCCCAGGGCCACGTCTTCCGGGGTAAAGGTGTCATCCGAAGTGCGCAAAAGGTATTTGCCGTCCAGCTTTTCTTCTTCCTTTACTTTTTCCCAGTTGATCTTGAGCTTCCCTTTGGAGTCGAGCTTGAGGTAGCGGCCGTAGCTGGGATGACTCAGAAGCTCGCACAGTTTCCTGGCATGGGGGTAGATAGGCTTGCCGCTTGCTTTTTTGATCTCTTCCTTGAGGTCTTCGAGAAGGGCTTTGCGCCTGGCCTTGTCCTTTTCGGCTTCTATGGGGTTTCGTACCAGGACGTAACGCTCCCTCTTCTCTCCTTCACCGACGACGATCTCCTTTATACTTCAAGGTTGTTCCGCACCTTTTTGAACCGGCCGGCGCGGGCCAGGGCTTTTTTTGGCAACTTTCCTTGCCGCTCCTTAGCTTCTCCCCGGCTATTGTTTTGGCCACTGCCCTCTGCAGGTACTGGAGATTCTCCTCAGAGGTAAAACCCCTGTCCACTACGGTGATCACCCGGCCCAGTTTCCAGCCTACAAGGTCCTTCTTTACTTCCTCAACCACGGACATGTCACAAGTGTTCCCCGGCCACACCCAGCACTTTACCGGGATGCCTTCCCTGGTCACCGCAAGCTCTATTACCGCCTGCGGCAGGTCCAGAAATTTCCAGTGCTTCTCTCCAGCGCGTTTTGGCTTCGCTTGATTTAAAAAAGACCGCACCAGTGGAAAGCTGGCTGGAGAGCCGGGACCCGGAATTCGAGGCAAAACAAATGCAGATCGTCGGCTTAATTCTTTAGCCCACCGGGAAACGCCCTGGTGATCAGCGTTGATGAAAAGACCGGAAGAGTATTAGGGCGGCCCGAGCCGCCCAAGGCCCCTTCGCCCGGGACAGCCGGAAAAGATGGACGCTCATCACAAGCGCAACGGAACCCAAAGCCTTTTAGCGGCGCTTTTGGTTCACGAAGGACAATTTAAGTGTGCACAAGCACCGTAAAGTTAAGGAGTGGTTGTCTTTACAACAGAACCGGACACTTTGTTTTCACCCCCCCAGAGCCTCCTGGCTGAATCAATAGAACTCTGGTTCAGCATTTTAACGCGCAAAGTAATTAAACGCGGTATCTTTGCTTCCAAAGAAGAACTGGTTCAAAAAATAATACAGTTTATTGAAAAGTATAATTCAGAAGCAAAACCCTTTAAATGGACATATGCGGGTGATCCCTTATAAAGTAAAAATCTTGAGCAATTTTGGAGTACACCGCGTCCACCGGGGCGAAGATGGGATTTTGCCCCAGGGAGTTGTCTTTGTCTTTTTCGCCGTTACCGGGAAGGACTTCGATCTTTTTTATCTGTGTCTCCTTGCTTTTTTCTTGACGCCAGGAAAAAGGTGGTTATGTATGGTATTATAACAATATTGTTTTATGATGCGGTCTACTAGAATAACCTTTCTTCGGTAAACCCCCTTCCCCGTCCTCTTCCTCTACCTCGAAGGAGACCGAGGTGGTGTCAAAGTATAAAAGGTCCACTTCGAGGTTCAGGGAGGTGAGCTACCGAACCGTACACCTGCCACTGGTGGTCTTTCTCTGCCTCAAGGAGAAAATCCATGACCCGGTAAAGCTGGTGCACGCCCACTTCCTCCAGCTCCGGGATCACCACGTCTTCCTTTACCCAGTCCTCGACCTTAAGCTTGGAGGATGGCGCCAGGGCTCTATTGGCCACCATGGCAAAGATGGCTCTCTCTACCGGAGTCTGGAACTTGCGCTTTTTAGCAAGGCCAAGGATCGCTTCCTTTATGCCCAGCTCCCGCCAGAGCTGGTCTAACACCCAGGCACCGCCCAGGGGACGGCTCCCAAAAACTTCAACGCGCCTTGTGTTTCTCATGCCTGCTTTCTTAGTACCTCTTTCGGGCCAAGGAAACAGTTGATGCTTGCTACCAGCCGCTTTAAAGCCTCCCGGTCGACCTCCTCCTCGCGGCCGAAGTTGTAAAGCACCTTGCCTTGGAGCACCTGGCCTTGAGATCGTATACTAGCGAACTGGCAACAAAAAGCTGTAAATCGTGGCCTATGTAACTTCTTGATACCATCCACCTGTAAACCCCGCCAAGCCTTGAAAATCAAGCACTGCTCCAATCAAAACGCAGTTCAATTGCCTTGCAACTGTCGAACTCCGGGTTTCGTGATAACACTGTGCTGCTCCCGGGACATGTACGTGGAGTTCGTACCCCGGGCGGAAGTGAAAACCTTCACACCGGTGCAGCTAGCCGTCCGATATGGCATCCCCTGCTCGTGAACTTGCGCAAGGTCATGGGCTTCTTGCCAACGATATGCCGGCCCTACCGCCGGACAAGGTGGAGTCGGGCAAACAAACTATGTCAAGCGCAGGCTTTTTGGTCCCGGCGGAAGTTCACCGACCTGGACGACCTCAACCGCCAGGTCTTGGCCTGGTGCCAGGAGGTGGCGCTACTAAGGTGCCACGGCACCACCAGTAAACACCCCTAGATCTTGCGGCAAGAAAAGCACCTGTAGCCCTGCCGGAGCCAGCCAGACTCGCCCCCTTCCTGGTGGCGCGGCGCAAAGTCCAGCGGGACGGATTCATAGCCTACGAAGGTGTGCGTTACGGCGTGCACTGGACTTTGGCCGGCCGCGAGATGGAGATTCGGGTAGTCGGAGCCTGTCTGGGGCTTTCCTATCGGGGTCAGGTGGTGGCCCCGTACCGACGGGTAGCTGGCCCGGCTACGGTGGCCCTGCCAGGGCAAAGGTGGATCTCTCGTACCTTTAGAATCCTCCACTACAGCAAAGAGCAGCAGCAGTGCTCATCATTCGCTCCCTTCATCAAGAATTTAAACTAAACAGGGACTTCCACCCCTGCTTCTTTGGCCACCGCTAGCAAGGCAGCTTCGAGGCTATGTTCCTTCTCCTGAGACAGTGGGGTTCCCGGATGGCTCTGAAGAATCGCCTTAACCTGCTCGCGCGCTCTCCTAAAAATGTCCTTACTCCCTTCCTGCTCCCAGGCTGCTCTGTCTTTGCGATCCACAACTGGGCCCACAAAGTACTGCTCTTTCTTGAACCAATGTCTGGTGTGCTTTGTGGAGAGGAAGTCCCCACCTGGCCCTACCTGCTGGAACAGTTCTGCTGCCAGGGTTTCTTCATTGACAAGGATGCCCCTGGTGACCCTTTTGATCATCCCAATGACTTCAGCATCTATGACTAGCTTCTCCAGAGAAAAGGTGCCCACAAAATCGAGGATCCCGGCCCCCGAGATCACGTTGATCCCAGCGAGGGCAGCCAAAATCCCGCTCAGGGCTGTTTCAAAACCAGCCTGGGCATCGACAATTTTGGCGTCTGAGAGAGCAGCATAGGTATGGGTAGGTAGCCCGTAGTACTTAGCTACCTGGGCACAAACACAGGAAATCATCACCGCCTCCACCGCAGACATCGGAGTGGTCCCTGTCCGCATATCAAAGACCACCGGGGCCCCTCCATAGATCACCGGGATACCTTTTCTGACCACCTGGGCAAGGGTGAGGCCGCTAAGGGTCTCGGCTACATCCTGGACCACAGAGCCGATAATGGTGGCTGGAGAGGCAGCACCAAGCATCGACATGGAGATAAATTCAATTGGAAGCCCAAACCTGGCGCAGTCGATGATGTTCTGGGCGCTGATGTGAGTCCACTTCAGCGGGGGGGAAGGACAAATAGTAAAAATAGCGTAAGGCTTTTTCTCCACCTCGTCGTAAGAGTCCCTCACTGCCTTTAATAGCTCCCTCATCCAGCGCACGCCAGGGACACTGAAGGCTCCAGCAGTAACCGGTTTTTTCGACTCTTTCATCACCAGGTAGAGTCTGTAAAGATCCCCAACTTCGTAAGGAATGTCAGAGCAAACCAGGGCAGTGGTCTGGAAGTCGATTTGGGACAAAAAGTCGGTGATTTTAACAACAGCCTTCATGTCTGCACTGGTGGAGTCGCGCACAGTGATGCCATCATCTAGAAGCACCCGTATTGCCGCAGACCCTGGATCAAAATAATTGGTGTTGTTTCCCAGTTCAGCGTAAAATTCCCCATCACGGTCAAAGATGGCTATGGTCTCTGGAGCAGCCTCAATTGACTCCACCACCAGAGAAGGAGGAAACTTGACAATCTTCTTTTCCTTGTCTACTTTACACCCTGCTTCTTCAAGGATTTTCAAGGCTTCCTCAGAATCGAAGTAGACCCCTACATTTTCTAAGACCTTTAATGCCTCTTCATGAACCCTTTCCACTTCTTGAGGAGTAAGAAAAATCAAACGGGGCATCTTCTCAAAGGTGAACTTGGCCATCGCTTTCCCTCCTCTACTCTGAACGTCCAACAAGCTTTTTGGCGAGTTCCACAGCTTCTGCAGCACTACGGCCATAACCGTCTGCTCCAATCTCGTGAGCCCACTTCTCAGTCACAGGCGCTCCTCCCACCATCACCTTGAATCTTTCCTTAAGCCCTCTTTTCTCTAAAGTCTTAATCAGCTCTTTCTGCTCCATCATCGTCGTCGTAAGCAAGGCGCTCGCCCCAATAATCTCCGCCTGATGGGCAACGGCCTCATCGATAAATTTTTCCACAGGGACATCCACACCTAAATCAAACACCCTAAAGCCTGCGGTGCGGAGCATGACGGCCACCAGGTTTTTGCCGAGATTGTGAATGTCGCCTTTGACTGTTCCGATGACCACAGTTCCCAAGTGCTGAACGTCAGAGCCCCCGGTTACTAGGTGAGGCTCGAGGTAGTCAGCAGCCGCCTGAAAGACCTGGGCGGCAGCCATCACCTCAGGAATAAAAACCTCTCCCCTGTTCCATCCCTCTCCAAGCTCTGTCATTGCTTCTGTAAGAGCTTCCTGAAGAATGGCCTGGGGTGAAACTCCGCTCTTCAATGCTTTGGCGACGAGGGCAACAGTAACTTCTTCTTCACCAGCCATTACCTGTTCCTTAATTTCGACCAAAAGTTCTTTCACAAACATCACCTCCAAAGGTTTTTAAGAAGTCTACTGCAAAGAGACATATCAAACAAAAACCGCTTTAAAAAAGGAGCTTAAAGCCTTGGAGGGAGAACTCTGCGCCCAGGCTAAAACCCAGCTGCAAGTCCGGTTCTTGCTCGGCGTTCCGGGCCTGGATGTGGTGAGCATCATGACCATTTTGGCCGAGATTGGCAATGTACACCGCTTTTCCTCCCCCAAGTGACTCATGGCGCCTGCGCCTCCACCGGGGCATGAAAATTGTGCTATATGCTTTCCCTGGACCGCCCCGTCGAGCTCGCTGCTTCTTGGTACGCGAAGCCAGGGTGTTTTCCTGGTTCCCTAACAGATCCCACCAGGGTGTCAGCTTTTTCTGCTTCATCATTGTAGTCGTAAGTAGAGCGCTCATTCCTATTACCTGGCTTGTTCTGCAATGCCTCGTCGATAAACCTTGAGGACGTCCACTCCCAGGTCGATTACATTGAAGCCGGCGGTGCGCATCATGATCGAGACAAGGTTTTTCCCCAATGTTATGTAGGTCGCCCTTCACCGTACCGAGGACGATTGTCCCCAGGCTTTCCTCAACCACCCGGCCGGCGAGGTGCGGCACAAGGTAGTCCGCTAGTTGAAAACCTGGGCTCCGCCCATCACTTCGGGGATAAAAATCTCACCCCTGTTCCACATCTTGCCGAGCTCAAGCATAGCCGGGGTCAGAGCATCCTCCAAGATCCTTTCGGCTGTAACCCCGTTGGCAATGACCTCCTCAACCAGAGGTAATGACACATCCTTTGCGCCTTTTATCACTGCTTCTTTAATCCTTGCAATCAGATCCTCGCTCACTTCTAATCCCCCCTCTTTTCTTTCTTAATACGGGCTTCATTTTCGGCGATGATTCTCTCAAGTTCCTCCATCTCGGTTTCGCTCAAAATGATTTCCGCTTCCTTCCTCAGCAGGTCGAGGACTCCTTCATGCAGGATTTCGACCAGGGTACTGCCACCCGTCCTCTGCCAGCGATGGAAGTTCTTGCGGTTCAAATACCGGGGGCACCAGTGATCCCTTTCCAACTCTTTTGCAAGCTGATCGGACTGGTAATCTCCGCCAGGGCCGATTCGTTCGATCAGCTCTATACAAAATTCCTCTTCGTCTGGTTTGCTCCCTTCCATGAACCTTTTTACAAAACCGATCAATTCGTCGGCCAGGATGAGTTGCTCCAGGCTGCCCAGAAAGCCGTTTCCCATGTATCCGCAGTCGTGCACCAAGTTTGTGTCGCTCAATGCGGCTAGCAGGATGGAATATGCAGCATCTAACCCGGCCTGGGCGTCGACCGCCAGCGCGTCAGTATAGCCTGCAGTGCCAAAAGTAGGCAGCCGATAGAAGTGCCCTAACTGTCCTCCGATGGTGTGAGCGAGGGTCATTTCGGGCCCCCCGTACGGCGAGAAGCCCGTCCGCATGTCCAACACACCTACCATCATCCCGTGGATAAACGGCGCACCCGGCTTTTTCAACTGGTGAATCACCAGACCTGTCAGGCACTCGGCGTTGGCCATGGCGATTCCGGCAGCGAGTGTAGCTGGGGCGGTCCCACCGCACATCGAGCCCGTGCTGTAGGTAACGGGAATCCCGTACTCAGCGCACAGCAAGAGCTTCTCGAGAGATTCTCGGCCGTGTACCAGTGGAGAAACCGGTTCCGTGTAGACCACAAGAGTGGGCTTCTGCCTGAGCTGCTCGTGGCCCCCCGCGAGGGCAGCTGCCATGTCGATCATAGGCTTCAGTGTTCCCGGGTTTGCGGCATGGGTCAAAATGGGCTTATTCGAATATTTTCTGATTGCTAAGAATTGGTAGAGTTCATATAGCTCCAAGGTTACATCAGAAGCGAGGCCCAGCGATGACACCCAATCGATGTTTGTTAATTTTTCGGCCAATCTGGCGGCCCGCTCTGTGTCTGCAAGGACTGTCTGTCTGATCTCCCCTGAAAAAGGATCGATAAAGTAAGGAAGGTCCGCCCCCATACCGTAAGCTACCGTACCCTTTTCCAGCGGTAGTACCGTCCGGCCGTCCTTAGAATAGAGGCTGATACGCTCCGGAGCGCTTCTGATCGCGCTTTCCACAAGAGTTGGCGGAATCTTCACCCTTTCCCCGTCTACGTATGCTCCAGCCTCTTTCAGCAACTTTAAAGACTGAGGTTCCTGGACAAGCACTCCGGTTTGCTCCAGAATCGCCAACGACGCCAGGTGCAGTTGTTCAATCTGGTCTTCCGACCATATCCGGTAAAATGGAAAACCGTTGAATTTTTTAGTAGTGATCAAAAATCTTCCCTCCCCAAAACTAGAATCTTTAGAATCTTTCTTCCCCAAAACTAGCGGCACTCTTTTTCAATGTAGGCCAGTAAGGACTTTTCTATTGCTTTGGGAAGATCGGGAGCAACGAACTCGGCAAGGCGCTTTTTCCAGGTCTCGTGGGCGCTATCCAGGACAGATTTCCCGCTGGCAGACCAGGTGCTCCAGTTGGTGCGATCGCTAACAACTGGGGTGTAAAATTCTGTTCTAAATCGGGTAATAGTGCTGGGATGCTCCAGGAAATTGCCTGCGAACCCCGTTTCCCGGATGCTTTGAATATCATCATCCGTCAGGCTCTCGATCCCCCGCAGCAACCTTTTGATTCTCCCGCAGATCTCATCATCGACGATCCACTTTTCATAACTCACGGTGAGGAAGGAGTCCACCATGCCCAGGCCGTGTAAAACGTAGTCTACCTTGTTGGCAAAGGTGAACAACAAATTTGTTGTTGCTTCGATTCCTGCCTGGACATCGACTACCTTGGCGTCAGTTAGGCCTCCGCCTCCCCGGAAGGGCAGTTTGTAATAACGGGCAAGTTGACAAGCAGCTGTTAGTATCAGCGCATTCTCCGGCGCACCAGTACAGAGAATTGTGGTTTTCATATCGGCAATTGAGGACGTGTTTCCATATACCACTGGAGTTCCCGGTTTGATCAGCTCGGCCAACACGATGCCGGCGAGGATTTCGGCGTTGTTCTGGACAAGGGTACCAGCCAGGCTGGCGGGGGATGTCAGCCCTGCCATTGAGCAGGCGGTAACTACAACTGGCTGCCCAGCACCCGCGTACGTGTGGATCGCCTCCAGCATGCTATTGTCCCATCCCATAGGCGAAAAGCTGTTAACGATGGCAATGATAAAAAATTCACCGTCAGCCGGTTCTGTGGCAATCCTGGCCATCTCAAGGCATATCTCGGATTGCCTGCGTCCGTCCGACATCCCTTCAAGCGGCTTGTCGCTGTTCCTGATGCACTCCAACATGGAGATACAAACCTTCGCGTCTCCTCTCAGGTCAGCCGGGTCCACGATGGAAGCGTCGGAGATTTCGATGTGTTCGCTGCTCTGTTCTAGTTTGATAAAATTGATCAGGTCTTGTAGGGTGCCCGGTCTGCGGCCATTTTTTATATCGTGGACGTAAACCTCACCTCCCGTGGGGACGAAGACTAGAGATCCGTTCCCAATTCGGACAGACCGGTCGCGGTTTCTTGCGATAAGCGTAAACTCGCTCGGGGCGAGCGAGAGTGCTTCTTCGACCAGTCTGGCCGGGATTTTAACGACGCTTCCATCTACTTCAGCTCCGTGTCGGGCAAGTAGCTCTCTTGACTCCCGGTGGTGGAAGGTGACCCCCATGGTCTCAAGTAAGTCGAGCGTTTTTGAATGCAGTTCCTCAATTTGCTTATCTGTAAAGACCTTGGGTTCTAACAACATTTCAATTGCCTCCCGTATAAAGGGTCCCGTCACCGGCTTTATCGATAATCCTGTCCATCTCAGCCAGCACGGAATCGGGTAATTTTTCGACATTAAAGGTCTCAAGCACCTCTGCAGCTCTATCCGAGACCAAGTCGGCGATCGTCTTAATTATTCCTTCTTCGAGCCAAGTCTTTAGAGGTTTTCTATTCAGAAAGCTCGGGTACCATGTTTCCTTTTTGAAATACCTGAAGGTATGTTCCTCGGCGAGGAAGCTGCCGCCAGGGCCAACCCTCTCAATTACCTCGAGTGCAAGAGTCTCCTCGCTCAATTCAATTCCCTTCAAAAAGTGCTTCGTGAAGGAGATGCACTCGTCGTCGAAGAGAACTTTTGCCGGGCTCCCTACGGTGCCTGAGCCGAGTTCGCCGCCGCCGAACGCCAGATTTGCTCCTCCCAGTGCGGCCACCAAGGTGAAAAAAATTGCCTCTGCCCCGGCTTGGGCGTCAACTGCAAACGAATCCGTCGTTCCGTAGCTACCCCACGCCGGCAATCCGTAGAACTGAGCGATCTGTGCTGCAAGGGCTTGCATCATTGCTACTTCAGGGCCGGCTGCTGAGCTGTGTTCACCTTCACAGAAAGCAAACTCTATCCCATAGATGAAAGGAGCACCCCAGTGCTTGAGCTGGTGCAGCACGAGTCCCGATAGGACGGCGGCATTCCCCAAAGCCAGCGAACCGATGATCTTAGCTGGTGCCGTCTTTCCAGGGATTATCACTGGCGCGAAGACCACCGGGATACCGTTCTCTGCGGCCAGGAAGATCTGCCGGGTGGTTTCCGCGTCATAAATAAGCGGAGGTTCTCCCTTTAAGACGAAAGCAAGGGACGGGTTCCTGCGCAAACCGTCACGGCCTCCCGCGGCAGAGGCAGCAGCCATTTCCAGCAGAATTCTCATGTTATTGGAACTAGCAGCCCTCACAACAACCGGTTTTATACAACAGGCGCGCACCGCCCGGAAGCAGCACAGATCGGCCAAGCTGCCACGGCTGCCGGCAAGGCAAGCAACGAAATCGATGTTGGGGGCGTACTGCGCCATTGCTGCCATTTTTTCGGCATCCTTTTCCTCCGCCAGCCTGATTTCCCTGCTCTGGGGATCCATGAAGTAAGGCTGTCCGCACCCGGCTCCAAAGCTGATCTTCCCCGGTTCTAAGTACACCTTTCGGGAGCCATTCCGGTCGGCGAGAACAACCCTTTCCGGAGGACCGGAGAGCGCATCCCTGACCATTCCGGCGGGAATCCTTACAAGGTCACCATCTACGAACGCGCCGGCTTCTGCAAAAATCCTCAAGGCTTCACTATCTTGCACCCTGACGCCGACGCGCTCCAGGATTTCAAGTGATGCCAGGTGTAGGGCACGGATTTGACCCTCACTCCAGAATCCGAAAACATACGAACCGTCAGGCTTTTTAATGAGCATCTTTTCTCCCTCCTTAGTCGTGATCTCTGATTCCTATAAATCACCCTTTAGATAACTGCAGCAAGCCTTCGGGTACTGCGCGAGAGGAGTACCTGACCGGCAGTACCTGCAGGGCGTGGATAAAAAAAGCATTATCCGTGCGGCCGAAGTGCCGGGAAGCGATCTCCATTTCTGCGGTTATTCTTTGGGAAGTTCCCTCTTGTCTGATGGTTCCGGTCTTCCTCATGACTTCCACCATAATACCTTCTATTTTCCAAGCAGTTTCTTGCAGAGTTCGACCGCCGAGGCGGCGTCGGGGGCATACCCGTCGGCCCCGATTTCATATGCAAATTCCTGTGACACCGGGGCACCGCCTATGATGACTTTTACCTGCTCCCTTAGATTGGCTTCTTTCAAGGCTTCGATTGTATTCCTCATCATTTCCATTGTTGTCGTCAGCAAAGCGGACATACCGACAATGTCCGGTTGATTCTCTTTCGTGGCCTCCACAAACTGTTCCGGGCTGATATTGACTCCGAGGTTGATGACGGTAAAACCGCTGCTTTCAAGCATCATGGCCACCAGGTTCTTCCCGATATCGTGGAGGTCGTCTTTGACGGTACCCAGTACTACTTTGCCGATGACGGGAACGTCCTGCCCCACGAGGAGCGGTTTGAGCAACTCCATTCCCGCTTGCATCGCCCGGGCACACATGAGTACCTCGGGAATAAACATTTCGCCGGCCTTAAAACGCGGTCCCACGATGTTCATCCCGACAATGAGGCCATTGTTGATCACTTCAAGCGGGTCTTCTCCGGCGGTAATAGCCTGCCGTGTTAATTCCCTGACTCTTTCCACATCCCCATTGACAACACTTTTCGCCAATTCTTCAAAGATGGGCATATCACTTAACCTCCTTGTACTATAGAGTTATATTAGTTAGCTCCAAGCAAATAAATTTGATCTTTGACACAAATAAATTTGATCTTTGACAACCACACAGGAATCCTGGGGCAACTCGGATAAACATTCTCGTAGAGGCAGGGGGCTTCATTCAACCTCCTTGGGAAGCTTAGCTGTCCCGACGATAAGAGTGAAGCCTCGCCCATACGAGAGGTTTATTAGGGTATCTGATCAATTCGAGGGAAGTTGTAACCGGATGTCCAAGCGCGGTTCCCCTGGTCTGAGAAACAGCCTGTGATTAGCAGCTGATTCAGTCCGGCGCTTTAAAGAACTGAAAGAAAGCTTATTATGAGTTAAAGCGCAACCAGGGAAAACACTCAAGCGTTGCTACGAGAGCTGTTGCCACGCGTTTGGTTCATTTGATTTATTTACTCCCTTTGGAAAGATAACCGGCTGTCTGACCCGAATTACCAATGGTCCCCACCTAGCAGTAAAGAGTGACCAGGAATCCTTATGTGATTGTCAAAGATCTTTTAGCCTTAGTCTATTGACTTTTCATAGCAAGTCTTTCCGGTTACCCTTTAACTGTGTTTACGCAACAGGCTTTTCCGTTCCACTTACGCTTACTGTTTTTCTGAAAATAACGGTCAGGATAAGGCCGAAAACTGAAAAGAGCGCAAGGATGAGGAAAAAGTACTTGTACCCCAGCCCTCCCGGGTACTTATCGAGAAGGCGCCCCGCAACGTAGGGGATGAAGACATCGGGGGTGTACGCGATGAAAGAGATTAATCCTGTAGCTGTTCCGGTAAGGATGCGCGGTATGGCTCCCTCCTCAAGGAGGGCGTAGTAAATTCCGCGGAGTCCATAGATTGTACAACCGATGACAATGGAATTGACAAGCAGTACGTAGTAAAGCGACGCTCCCCCTTTGACAAAGACAAAAATGGACCAGCTAAGAACCAGGATGATAAAGCTATAAATGGTTGCCTTCGATGTGGTGATCCTGTCTGCAATAAAGCCTGCGACCGGAGATGCGAAAATAGAGGTCCACTCCATGATCGTGTAGAGGAGGCCTCCGAAAACAACACTCTGCTTGTAAACGTCCGTGGCGTAAGGAGTGATGTAGGTAATCCCGACGGAGGTGACGTAGGCGGAAAGGATGATGAGCATAACCATCCACACCGCCGGGAGTTTGACTACTCTGGTGATTCCCTCCCAGAGTGGCACCTGCTCCTTGTCGTCGCTAGACTCTTCCTGCGCGACCTCCTGCTGGTCCGAGATGCTGAACCAGCTTAGGAGGGCGATGATGAACACTCCTACCGAGAGGAGAATGATTGCCCAACGGAGCCCGATGGCGTTGCTTCCCATTTTGGCGAAGAGGGCGAGCGCGCCTGCGACTACGACTACGGTTATCAGGTTTCTGCCGGCCTCGAGGAAGCCGAAGAACCTTCCCTGCTCCGTGCTGGAACCGAGCTGCCTCGTAGCCTTGATCATGGCCGACCAGAAAGTGAGAGTTGTGAAGACGCCCATTAAAAGTTGGATGACGATCAAGATTTTAAACGGCGGAAACGTAGCCATCCAAAGACCCAGGAGTCCGACAGCGCTAAGAGAAAGCGTTACCAGTTTTCTCGGGGAAAAGCGGTCGGCTACCCAGCCCCCTGGCCAATAGAGGATCATGGCGGCGATACCGAGGGCGCTTCCCATCAGACCCAGCTGTGTATTGTTCAGGTGCATTGCTTCTTTCATGGGTATGTAGAAGTAACAACTCAGGTACGGCAGGATGTAGATGATGCCGCCGCCCATAGAGAGCACCGCCAGAATACCCCAGCGTCTCCATTTGCTCAGTTTCATTTTCATTTCATTACTAATCAAACTGGGTTCCCCCCTTGTGCAAGTTTGTCTTGCTTCCTGGCATCATTTCAGGTCGCGGTTTGACCGTTCACGTCATTGTAAGCAAATCCCTCCTCTCCCTGGTACTACTGCGGTTGTTTTTGCTGAAGTTCTTTGACGGCAGAAACGAAGAAACCTGTAGAGTATTTCGGAAATATGTGACCGTTTTTTACCTCTTTAAAGTGGATTTTTTTGTTGTTTCGGTAAACAGGAGAAACAAACTGTTGCCCGGCAGGTATTCAGGGAGAATAAAAGAATATGGGTACTTATAACATCCTCATCCTGTTTCAGAGCGGGGGTGTCGAACATGCACTTTCACAGCGTGGCGCTTGTCATCTGCGAGGCTATCGCGCCGGAAGTCGAGCACTTTCTCCCTTCATACATCGAACCACACGTGATCGAATTTGGTCTTCATAATCATCCTGGCAAGCTCAACGAGAGACTGCGCGCCGTGCTGCGGGATCTGGAAGAGAAAAGGGACTGGGATGCGATTCTCTTCGGTTACGGCCGCTGCGCCGATGGAGTGGTGGGCCTAAAAGCGAAAAGAACAAGATTAGTGCTACCGAAAGTGGACGACTGCATTCCCCTTTTTCTCGGCTCGAAGGAACGCTACTGCGCCCAGGCACGGGAAGAAGCTGGGACGTTTTATCTTACTAAGGGGTGGATCGAGAACGGAGAAAATCCCCTATCCATTTATTTGCAAAAGCCTGCCTGGACGAAAAAGTATCCTCCGGAAGTTGCCCGGTGGACGGCGCGTGAGATTATGAAAAATTACAGCCGGGTTGCCCTGGTGAATACAGGTTCTTACTGCCTGGAACCGTATATCGGCTATGCCCGGAGAACGGCGGAAACCTTTGGCCTTAAGTTCGAGATCGTTCCCGGTTCCCTGGAATACCTGCAACAACTCCTCGGCGGGCCCTGGAATGATGAAAGATTTCTTGTGCTCGGGCCGGGTGAAGCCGTAACAAAAGAGATGTTTTATGATGACGAAATTTTTGCCAGACTGAAAAGCAGTTAAACTTCCAACACCCTGTGCGGCAGCTCTCCGCAAGGAGTCTTCGCAGCTGCGGCAGAACTTTCATGCTCAGGATAAAACAGCCGGTTTCCCGGAAGCCGGTTTTCTTGTGCGCCCCGCATGGGCGAAGGCTTAAAGGTGAAAGTCCCGAGTGGCAAAGGTACCAGTAGTCGTTAGCTTAAGGCAAGGGTGTCCATCGTGAGATGGAATCTGAAGGAAGCCGGCGTCAAACCTCCGGTCCGAGGGCTACGAACCCCAGGCGAGGCTAGTGACGGTTGGATGAGCTTGCAAGACGAAGCGAGTCCTTTAACGTGCGGCTGCCAAGAGTAAATGGGGCGGATAGGTGGAGGATAAACAACGTTCTTACCCGGGGAGGTCTGGCGGGGAACGCCAGGTAACCTGGCAAACTACGTCAAGAGGCGTGGAGAAATAAGCAGAAGTCAGCAGAGGTCATAGTACCTTCCCACGACGTTAGGAAGAAGGGCTGAACATGAAAAGAGAGGGAAGCCGATAATGAGTTAGTTAGAGAGAGGAACTACGACAGCAGAAAATCCTGCAAGGGAGCTATCCGCGGAAGGAAGTAGTGAATCTACGGGAGAACTGTGGAAGCGCCGAGTTCCTCACCGGCACGAGACACCGAGTAACCCCGCGGAGGGCAGTACAACCTGATGGAGAAGGTGCTGGAGCAGGGCAACATGCTTCTTGTCCTGCGCCGAGTAGAGCGGAACAAAAGAGCGGCGGGAGTAGACGGTATGGAGATAAAATTCCTTAGTCCACATCTCATCGAGAACCGGCCGCGAATCAAAAAGCAACTGCTGGCGGGGACCTACCAAGCCGGACCCCTACGTCGAGTCGAAATCCCGAAACCAGACGAGGGTGTGAGGTTGCTGGGAATCCCCACGGTGCTAGGAGTTCGTTGCAAATAACCTTATTTTCATCTCGCTCCGTTGGGCTTGAAAAAATTGCGTCAGACGGAAAATGCATACATGAACCCCATAATAACCGGCCCAAGTCAAGAGAAGATCCTTTTACGTTCTCCTCCTCATAAATTTGCTGTTACATGGGCAGACTACCCCTATGCAGCTAAAGGAGGTGTGTGGCAGCTGCCAGGGCTTTCTTTTTGTGCTTTTTGGATAAGCAACTTCCAGTAACGTTTGAAGTTCGCTACGGCGCCGATTGATGTACGCCTGGAGAGTGACTTTGGCCAGACCGATGTAGCGGGCCTTCCGGAGACCGTGCCTCACCACTTCTAGTTGAAAAAATTTTTTCGGTTTTTGTTGGCCTTTTGGCATGATGCTATAGGGTTTTGCAACAGATTCCTAGACCGCCTTATCCAACAGGCCATACTACAAACACTCACTCCAGTCTTTGATCCAGGGTTCTCCCGATACACCTATAGTTTCAGGCCGGGCAGAAGTGCCCACCAAGCGGTGAAGCAAGCGAGGCAGTACATTGAAGAAGGTTACAGTTACACAGTTGACCTTGACCTGGAGAAATTTTTTGACCGGGTCAACCATGACATACCCATGGCCAGAGTGGCACGCAAGGTTAGAGACAAGCGGCTACTCAAGCTCATCCGGGCAATCTTGGAGCAGGAGTAATGGTAAACGGGATATGTATCCGAAACGAAGAAGGGACACCGCAAGGAGTCCTCTAAGTCTGCTGCTAGGCAACATCGTGCTGGACGACCTGGATGAAGGACTGGAGAAAGGAGGGCACAAATTTGTTCGTTACGCCAATGAATGCAACATCTTACGTAAAGAGTAGGAGAGCAGGCGAGCGGGTAATGGAAACCGGAAGTTTGTAGGAAATGGCTCAAACCGAAAATCAACCCGCAAAAGAGTGCAGTTGCCCATCCCTGGAAATGAAAACTTCTGGGGGTTCTCCTTTACCTGGGAACGAAAGACGCGCATCAGAATAGCGCCAAAGACACTGAAAAGATTCAAGGACAAAATCCGACAACTGACAAATCGCAGCAGATGCATCAGCATGGAACAAAGAGTCAAACAACTGAACACATACCTGTGGGATGGATAGGTTATTTCCGGCTGGCGGACACGCCGAGCGTCCTGCAGTCCCATGATGAATGGATACGCAGGCTCTTGCGGATGTGCTTGCTAAAACAATGGAAGAGGCCCAGAACCAACCACCGCAACCTTCTTGTAGCGCTTGGTATTCCCGAGGAATGGGGCATGTCTTATAAGCGGTTCACGGAAAGGGTACTGGCGCCTTGCCAAACACTCCCCAAGTAAACAAAGCCCTTGGCCTCGCCTATTGGCGAGGCCAAGGACTAATCAGTTTAGTCGAAAACGTACCATAATCTTCGTAGTGCTTCATGAACCGCCGGATACCGAACCTACGTACGGCGGTGTGAGAGGACGGGGATTAGTCGTCCCCTTCCTATTTAATTCGCCCCATCCGCAGGTGCAAAAAACATGTTTCGCCTCACCCCAGCCGTATGAAGAAGGCTTTCTATTCCCCCACCTTATTTTTTCCTTATCCTCCACTGAAAAAAGCCTGATCTGACAACGATTTTTTACGTGAAAATCGTATAAAAAGGAGGATGCAAAAAAATGTCGAATATACCCCTAGGAAATGTCTTTTAGTCATCGTTCCGGCCTGACCGTACATGAAACCGGCGCGGGAAGGGATAGCGAGAAGAGAACAGAGCAAAGGTTCCGGTTGAACTACCACCTAAATACCGTCCGCACTACAGAAACAGAATGTACTACCGCCAACGCACCAATGAGCTGTGTTCCCCTCGACTGAATTGGAAACTTCTCCCATGACCAAACCGAAAGGATCGCCACTACGAGCAGTTTTCGTGCCCCCTCATTGCTCTGGAGTCACTTTTTGAGCCGAAAGAAGGTTATGGTGTGGAATCTTTTCAAAAGTTTCATTTGTTGGCGGCTGGCGCAGGGTATAACGTTTTCCCCGGCAAAACCGAGTGAAGACCTGCGATTGCGACAGTGACGGCAAAGTGCGATGGGGAAAAACCAAAAAAGGGCACTTAACCGTTGGAGATGATGTTAGCTAGATTCTGCTGAAAAAAGCAGTTCGCCGACCACTTCTCGGCAGGTTGTTCCTTGACAATTTGATCATGGTTTGGCGTTCGCCTGGCTTAAATCAGCTTGGCAATGCGGTTCAGGTTGTATCCCCAGATGGCTCCGCCCACACAGTGGCGGCAGCCGTGCAAACCGCGGTAAAGTGACCGATCAAACCCATATCGTCTTTTCAGCTCGCTGATCGTCCCTTCCTGACTGGCCCGCCAGCGCTGCAGCTGCCGGAACCAGGGCTGGCGTTCATGCTCGGTGCGACTCCGACTGCGTTTACCCCTGCAGGGCAGGCTGACTTTGCGCAGCACAATCGCCTTTAGCGCCCTTTCGTTCTCTGGACTCCAGAACCCCCGGTCGGTTGCGGCGCCTTCCGGCACCCGGCCGGTGCGGTGAATGTGCTCCGCCACCCCGGGAATGAGCAACTCCTGGTCCGGAGGGTTACCCGTCATAACACCGTACGCGGTGATCAGTCGCTCCGCACTTTCCGTCAACCGCACTTTGTAGCCGAACTCAGTCTCGCGGTGTGCCTTGCCGCGTTTGATGGGCCGGGCCTTCGGGTAAAATGTTTACCACACGCTCCAGCAGTGTTAGCTGACCGGCGTTCACCTGTCGCACTTGTTTGATTATCCGCTCTCCCAACGCCAGGGTCTTCTCCAAACGGGCCGCAAGACGTTGTTGTCCGGCCCGGGCCGTCTCCGCAAGGTGGGAGGCACCCTGGCGCAGTTGCTGGACTACTTCCCGGGCGGCCTCGAGGGTCTTTTCAGCGATGTCCGCCATTTCGCCGGTAATCCGCCGCACTTCCTGCACCGCGTCTTGCGTGCGCCGCCGCTTCAGTACCTTGGCAATCGCCAGGACCCGTTTTTTAATGCTGCGCGTGCGGTCCCGGATGGCTGCCCCGGTGCCGTGAGCAGTGGCCTGAACCTGTTTCGCCAGACGCGTCACCACGCTCACCGTGTCCGCAATTAAGCCGGAATCGGTGGGATGATGGATGTTCGCCTCGACCACGGTGGTGTCCACCCGCACTTTGTTGCGGCTCTTTAAAAGCTTTTCTTCCTGCGCCTTGCGGACCAGGTGGGCGTTCAGCTCGGCCATGTGATCGCCCCCGCCAGCATCCAATCGTCGCTGGATCTTGGACAGGCTTGAGGGATGGGGCACCAGCTTATGCCAGGGAAGGCGGTAGAACCGGCGCCAGCTGATTCGGTCGTTTAGCAGGGCGCAAAGGTGCCGGTCACTGAGTCCGTACTGGTGCTTGAGGGCGACCATGCGCAAATAGGTTTCCGCCGGTACGGAAGGCCGCCCCAAACACTACGCCCCAAACACTAATGGTATTTGTCCCGAAACGGTGTGAAGAAACGCTCATCATCCAGCCAGGCGTCCAGTTTGGCCAGATCTTCCGGAAGCTCAAGCACCTCGGGAGCAGCAGCTGGTCCAGGAACGATACTTGGCGGCTCTCTTCCTGCCGGAGGCGCTTTCATTTTTCACCTCCGCAGACCCGAGTTTGCGCGTCGAACCATGATCATCACAGGGATTCCCTCCTGGCATTTGTTTGGTTTGTCACCTTAAACAATTCGCCACGGAGACCGGAATCCCTTGATTTATCTGTGTTCTCAAGGATCTTTGTCGCCGACTTTTTCAGCAGAATCTAGCTAAGAACGGTTGCGCGCCACGCCGGGACAACGGTTTCCCGGGAAAATAACCTTTTGCGCAAAGGAGGATATAGGGCACATGTCCTCCGGCAATCATGAAAGCAGGAAGCAGTTCGAACTGCACAGGCTGGTGGAAAGGCAATTTCTCCAGAGATTGCTGAACTCGTTTACCACGGCGGCCAATCTACATGTTTCTTTTACCGATGTCGACGGAAACTGCCTTCTTTCCTCCGAACAGGGGGAGAGCGATTTTTGCAAGTTGATTAAATCGAACTCTCTTGGCCTGGCAAGGTGCCGGGGTTCTTACGCGCGTGCCGGAAAGGAGGCCGCAAAATGGAACGAGCCGTATATTTTCAGATGCCACGCGGGATTGATAGCCTGGGTATGTCCGCTCCTCTACAGGGGCAACCACATAGGAAATTTCGTCTGCGGCCAGGTCTTGATGTGGGAACCCGAGGATTTTTTCTGGCTCGAGATACAGGATCTTACTAGGGACCTGGGACCAGACAGCAATAGCTTCGTGGAGGCGGCGCGGAGGCTGAAGATCGTTTCCGCAGCCAGCGTCCAGGCTATGGCAGACATCCTGTACATTGTTGCCAGCTACATTGCGGAGCGCGGCGTCGGATTCTTAAATTATCAAAAAAAATTGAGAAACATCGGTTCCTGGTTGTGGGCCGAAAACAGCAAGCAGAATTTTTACGATTCGGACGGCTCGGAAAACGAGTTGAAATACCGGATCTTTAATCTCCAAAGCCAGATCTTCCGCGAGATTATGCAGATGAACCCGGGCGAAGCCAGAAATTTGCTAAAAAAACTGGTAATGGAGTTCTTTATCCAGAGCAAGGGGCAGATTGAGATCATCAAGGGTTTATGTGTGGAATTTATTAGTGGCCTAGCGAGGCTGGCGATGGAGAACGGGAAAAAATTCGAGGACACAGTAAAATACGGACTTCTCAAATTTAGTGAACTCGAAGATGCCGATACTGTGGAAAAAGTCTTCCTCTGGCTGTTAACGATAGGGGATTACTATATTAATCTGCTTTCGCAAAGTGCTGCCGAAAAACAGGAAAAGGTGATCAACAGGGTGGTCGGTTACATCGAACAGAACTACCAGCTGCAGGATCTTTCGCTGAAGAAAGTGGCAAGGGCAGTTTACCTGAGTCCCACCTACCTAAGCAGGTTGTTCAAAAAAGAAAAAGGGATGACTCTGACAGACTACATCAATAACATCCGAGTCGAAAAAGCAAAGGTTCTCCTGCGTCAAAACAGTCAGACTATAGAGGACATTGCGCGGAGCGTCGGTTTCAGGGACCGGAGCTATTTCTGCAGGTTGTTTAAGAAAATTGTCGGAATCAGCCCGACTGAGTACCGGAGTAGAATAATCCTCACCGAGTGAGCCGGACTTTCTTCTTGAGAATTCTGACAGGAAAGGAAGAGGGGCTCTCATGAACACAGGGCGGAACCATATCTTTCAGCAGATCATCACCGCGATTTTGGCGGGAAAAGCCGATTTGGTTCTGAAGTCCGTTTCATCAGGGCTGGCAATGAATATAAGCGCAATGGAAATAATGGAATATGCGATCATGCCGGCAACGAAACAGCTCGCGGTAAAGTTCCAGGGGGCGGACTTTTATATCCCGGATGTTCTCCTGGCTTCCCGCGCGATCAAGGCCGGTCTCTATGCTTTAAAGCCTTTAATTCAAACGAATTCCCGTTGCCTCAAGAAAATTGTGATCGGTACCGTAGCCGGAGACATACACGATATTGGAAAAAATATGGTATCTCTTTTCCTAAGTTTTTCCGGTTTTGAAGTAATCGACTTGGGTGTAGATGTCACAGCGGTAGAGTTCGTCCAGGCTGTAAAAAAATACAGGCCGAGTTTGTTGGGACTCTCTGCTCTGTTAACCACCACAATAGGGGAAATGGGGGTCGTTATCGAACAACTGAATCGAAATCACTTACGGCATACAGTGAAAATCCTTGTCGGCGGAGCTCCTGTGACAAAGGAGTTTGCGGCGTTCATCGGAGCGGATGCCTACGCCCAGGACGCCCAGGAAGCGGTGAAATTGGCCAGGGAACTAGTCAGGCAGGACCAGCCTTGAGAACGACCTGGGAACAGGGAGATGCAATAGGTGAACGGAAGGGCGATGCTGCATCTCCCTTTCTGAGGTGGAAGACTTTTTGAGTTACAGGGATAGGCTGACTCCACCTCAGCGGCGATGGCGAGGAGCGTGTTTTCAAGGATGCGGGCCTTGGATGGCTCAAGCGGTGTACCGGGATGTTTCTTTATTATTTATGGGTCTGTTGCCAAAGACCTAGAATTCAAATGCCAGAACACCAAATTCGGTCGTGAATCTGATAGTAGACATGAATCTGGTAGTAAAAGAGTGCAGAAAGCATTGGCTTCCCGCACTTTGGGGCCTTCTCTTGACTGACTCTACCAGTTGCTTGATGTTGTGCACCGCCATAGCCAGTAGCACTTGTATTTGAACTTTGTCTCTCCCTCGTAATGTCGCTCGGTTCAGACCGTGCACAACCTTCATCTCAGCAAACACGGTTTCAGCCCAAGACGCCCTCTTTTTGATGCTATCTCGCGCCCTTTCTGTTACCAGGTACCGCTCAACCCAGTCCATAAGTTCCGTTTTTGCCTTTCTTACGATTGAGGGCCGTTTCGCCTTGCAGAGAGTTCCTCTGTGGGGGCAGCCTTTACAGGCAGTTCTAGACGCCCGGTAGAGTACGGAACCGTTTCGGTAAACTTCCATGCGCTACATCTTCTTTCCCTGAGGGCAGATGTAAACGTCCTCTTTCTCGTCGTAGACGAAGCCGGCCTCGAGCTTCTCCTTGCGTTTCTTCTTCCCAGGGCTTTGGGTAAGGGATGCTGGGCAGGATCCCCGCATGTTTAAGAAAGGAGTAAAAGTGCTTTCTGCCATAACCCTTGTCGGCAACTGCTTCTTTGAGGAGGCAACCAGTATTCCAGGTGTGCTTGCCACTTGCCATCGCCAATTAAAGTTGAGGCCACGTGAGCTTCAGCAAGGCTCCCTGGGGTCACTTCAACCGCGGTCACTATCCGGGCTGGTCCACCGTCAACGGCAACGCGCACCTTGTGAGCGAGAAGGACCCCTTTGGAGTTGTTGCGGGTGATCAGGGCAGCACCGGGGTCGGTCCTGCTGAACAAGCGCTCGTTCTTTTCAGCCTTTTGCCTTTGCTTAAACCAGCACTGCCGGAATTGCTGTGGCCTTTCATCCGGCTTATCTTGGCTGCTGTTGATCATCCTCCTGCTGCTGGTTCTCGACCCAGACCCTGTCCAGGTACTGCTCCGGTGTATACTTGAGCGTGCAGGCCTCTTTGCGCTCCTCGAGGGAGTCGAGGGAAGCGTTGGCCTTGAGCAAAGTGGCATCTAGAAACACTTTGTTACCTTCCACAAGACCTGCTTCTTCGCAGAGCTTGAACACTTGTTTGAAAAACTGCTCATAGGTCTTGCGCCCAAAGCGCGCTCTCGCCTTTGAGAGGATACTGTGATTCAGAGGTATCTCGTCTATGTCCCAGAAACCCCATGAAGGCTAAATTAAGGCGGACTCATTTTGAAAACCACAACCGGGTCGATTGAAGGTGCTCCTGCGTGGCTGTAGTAGGGACGCACTAGGTCATATATGAAACTGAAGTCTACCACTTTGCTTATCTGCCTCAAGATCGGTCTTCAGGAACACATTCATCTAAGTTGAACATGTAGAACACCTTGCGCTCTGTTGGCTTATATCCCATCATCTTTCCAAGTCACCACCAGGCTGGTAAAGTTTCTAGGTCCCCTTGCCTTAATTTCGCCATTGAATATCTGATTTCCTGGTAGCTGGGAAGAGTTTGGCAACAGACCCTTGTTGGTCAACATCTAAGATATATTTTCGGATACTTACAAATTCGCCGGTTTTTCAGGTAATATCACATAACCACCTTCAAATACACGCCTCATCTCTTTCTCGGTCAAAGCTCGTGGCCAGCCGTGAAAGATAACAAGACCGTTTATTTGATTGGCTCCATTTCGGCCTGAGCCGATCCAAAGTCTGTTTTCTGTGGGAACTTTCTGCCAGTCTTTTTTATTTCTTTTTCTCAATATTTCTTCGTCTTGCTTTCAGTTATCCCTTCTTCTCTCCGAGTTTTCTCTCCTGGGGTCAATTTCGGCAACCCGCCTCCACCCATTCAATGAAATGCGCCTAAAACCTGATTCCGGCCGGGGTAAAATTTTTTGGCTGCTACCCTAAAACGGCCTCTTCATCTTGGCTTCCGGACAGCGCAAATGACTTTCGTTTGCAAAAAATTTGGCATGCAGGGCGCGGACCGCCTTCAGGGCATGCTCTTCTTCAATGACACAGGAAACTTTAATCTCCGAAGTGCTGATCATTTCGATATTGATTCCCTCATCGGCAAGGGCCTCGAACATTGCTGCGGCAACTCCGGGGTTTGTTACCATTCCTGCCCCCACAATCGAGACTTTTGCAACCCGATCGTTGTACGCCATTCCCGAGGCCCCAATTTCCTGAACAACCCTCTCCACAACCGGAAGGGCTTTGGGAAGATCGTCTCTCGTCACTGTAAAAGCAATGTCATTCCGGCCATCATGCATCCAGCTCTGAATAATCATGTCAACATTGATGTGCTCCGCAGCCAGTGCTTTAAAGAGGTGCTTTGCAATGCCGGGCCGGTCGGGAACGTTAAAAAGCCCGATTTTTGCAACGTTGAGATCGTGGGCAATCCCGCTCACCAAACGACACTTTTCCATCCTGGCAACCTCCTCTACGCGAGTTCCTTCCTGATCGTTAAAACTCGATCTGACATGAAGAGAAACAGAGTATTGTTTTGCGAATTCCACCGCCCGGGGCTGCAGCACCAGGGCTCCCAAACTCGCCATTTCCAGCATCTCATCATAAGAAATAGAGTCGAGTTTTTTTGCTTCGGGAACAATTCTGGGATCGGCCGTATACACCCCATCCACATCGGTGTAAATCTCGCACGTTGCTGCTCCAAGAGCGGCCGCGAGGGCGACAGCAGTGGTATCGGAGCCTCCCCTGCCCAGGGTGGTTATTTCGAAATCATCCGTTATCCCCTGAAACCCCGCGACAACAACGATCTTTCCCCGGGCCAGCTCCTCGTGAATGCGCCCGGGCTCAACTTTTAAAATGCGCGCCTTGGTGTGGGCACGGTCGGTAAAAATGCCCGCCTGAAACCCCGTTAAAGACACGACAGGATGTCCAAGTTCATTGATTGCCATCGCAAGCAAAGCAATGGAAACCTGCTCTCCGGTGGCAAGCAGCATGTCTACCTCCCGCTCGGGGGGACGAGAAGCCAGGGCCTGGGCAAGCTCCAGCAACTGGTCCGTTGTATGGCCAAGTGCAGAAACAACGACAACAACCTGGTTCCCCTGCTCCTTTGTCTGAACCACCCGGCGCGCCACATTTTTAATTAACTCTGGACTGGCAACCGAAGTGCCTCCGTATTTTTGAACTACAATCTGCACCAAAAAGGCCTCCCTAAACAATTTTATTCCAGAATACGAGCACCTTGAGGACTCGGCTCAAGATCCCAAACCTGCGCTTGAAAGCCGTGGCTGCGGAAAGCCTCTCTCATCGCCTCCCCCGCCTTTGAACCAGGGGGGGCAAAAGCAACCACAGAAGGACCCGCCCCGCTTAAAACCGCCCCGTAGGCACCCGCCTCCCGGGCGGCCTTGAAAACCTGCCCTAAACCGGGAATCAGTTCGGATCGGTAAGGCTGGTGGAGCCGGTCGCGAAGCGCCGCAGACAACAAATCCCAGTTTCCTTCCCGAAGCGCAAATGTCAATAAAGCAACCCGCCCCAGGTTGAACACGGCATCCTTAAAAGGAATGACCTCGGGCAAAACGCTTCTTGCAAGCTTTGTCGCAAGGGGAAAATCGGGGACAACCACGCAGACTCTGATCCCCGGAGGCGGAAAAAAGCGCGCGTACAGGTACGAGTCTTCATGCTCAACGATGATAACCACTCCACCCAAGAAGGCTGCAGCGACGTTATCGGGATGGCCCTCCATTTCAATCGCCAGCAGGAGAAGTTCGTGAGGAGAGAAAGGGCTCCCCGCAATGATATTCGCGGCGGTCAAACCCCCTATGATTGCGGCGGCGCTGCTCCCCAAACCGCGCTGGAGAGGAATCCTGTTTTCCAGGTGGAGCCTCCAGCCGGGAGAGCGGTAAAAAGCCCGCCTGAAAAGGGTGTTAATCGCACGAATGACCAAATTGGAGGAATCCCGGGGAAGGAAGGCTGCTCCTTCCCCCGTGATTTCTACTTCGCAGCGATAGCCTGCTCCTTCTTCGAGAGTCACCGTATTGTGCATGTTCAAAGCCATGCCCAGGCAGTCGAAGCCGGGACCCAAATTCGCGGTTGTTGCAGGAACCTGAACCGAAACTCTTTTATCCATCAGCCCCACCTTGTCCCATTAAAGAACGTTGATCTTTTGCAAAATCTCCAGAATCATCTCTTCCCGGGGGGGAACTACCGTAGGCTGGAGGCAGCAGGTGCTCAGGGTTGTGTCCGGGTCCTTCAGGCCGTGACCCGTCATAATACAGACGACCCTGCTCGCAGGAGGGAAAAAGCCTTCTCCTGCAAGCTTCATAACCCCGGCCAGAGCGGCAGCCGAAGCCGGTTCTACAAAGAGCCCCTCTTCCCTGGCAACAAGCTGGTAGGCAGCGATGATCTCCTCGTCAGTTACCATCTCAATTTTGCCTTCCGATTCCCGGACCGCCTGCAGAGCGCCCTGCCAGCTCGCAGGATTGCCAATGCGGATTGCGGTGGCAATGGTTTGAGGCTCCGGAACCACCTCCCCGCGTACAATCGGGGCCGCACCCGCCGCCTGAAAACCAAGCATTCTGGGGGTTTTCTTAATGCGCCCGGCCGAGGCATATTCCTTGAACCCTTTCCAGTAGGCCGTAATGTTGCCCGCGTTTCCAACAGGAAGGGCGAGGTAGTCAGGCGCCGAACCCAGCTGGTCGCAGACCTCAAAAGCCGCCGTTTTCTGGCCTTCAATTCGGTGGGGGTTAAGGGAGTTAACGAGGGTCAGGGGGTAATCCCGGGTAATCTTACGGACAAGCTCCAGGGCTGCGTCGAAATTGCCCTGAATCGCAATAACCTCTGCTCCGTAGATCAACGCCTGAGCAAGCTTTCCCAGAGCAATATAGCCATCAGGCACCAGAACAATGCACTTCATTCCTGCCCGCGCCGCAAAAGCCGCAGCAGAGGCCGAGGTATTCCCGGTCGAGGCGCACATCACCGCGCGCGCCCCGTTTTCCAGAGCCTTGCTTACGGCCACGGTCATCCCCCGGTCCTTGAAGGAACCGGTGGGGTTTTGGCCCTCAAACTTTAGATAAAGTTCGATCTTCAGCCGTGCAGAGAGCCGGGGAGCAGGAAGTAAAACCGTATTTCCTTCGTAAAGGGTCACCACCGGGGTCTTTTCCGTCACCGGGAGAAAGGGGTGATAAGCTTTAATAATCCCCTGCCAGATCATTTCTCCCCGCTTCCTTCCACCCGGATTACATTTTCGACGGAACCGACAATGGAAAGGCCCCGGATAATGACAAGCGCATCCTGAATGTTTTGTTCCTGAACTTCGTGGGTAATCACGACAATTTCGGCCATTATTTCGCCGGACATTACAAGCGTCCTCTTTTGAATTACAGAGGCAAGGCTGACCTGGTGGTTGCCGAATACCCCTGCGATACTGGCAAGCACACCCGGCTGATCTTTTACAACTAAACGGACGTAGTACTTGCTCGAAATTTTCCCCCGGGGCCGGATCTTCTTTTCTAAAAAGCAGGTGCAGGCAGAGCGCCCTGTACTCTTGCTTTCCATATTGCGAATAATTTCCATGATATCTCCGACAACGGCGCTTGCCGTCGGCATCTGTCCTGCCCCCTGGCCGTAGAACATTGTTTCTCCAACGGCGTTTCCCCTGATAAATATCGCGTTAAATACCCCCCGCACCGAGGCCAGGGGGTGATTTTGGGGGAGAAACGCCGGGTGAACGCGCACTTCGATTTCTTCCTCGCGGGCCCTGGCAATCGCGAGGAGTTTAATTACATAGCCGAGTTCCCGGGCGTAGCTAATATCCTCGGGAGCAATTTTTGAAATGCCCTCTACGAAGACATCATCAGGAGTAACCCGCGTGTTGAAGGCAATAGAAGCCAGAATTGCGATCTTCCGGGCAGCATCATAACCTTCAATATCGGCGCTCGGATCCGCTTCGGCGTACCCGGCTGCCTGGGCAGCGCGAAGCGCCGTCGCAAAGTCCAATTCTTCTTCACTCATCCGGGTGAGGATGTAATTTGTTGTACCGTTGACAATCCCGATTACCTCTTCGATTCTGTTGGCTGCCAGACTCTCTTTTAAAATCCGGATCACAGGTATCCCGCCGCCCACGCTGGCCTCAAAATAAAGATCAGCGCGCCCCAGCGCGGCTGCTTCAAACAATTCTTTTCCATAAGCTGCGATAACATCTTTATTGGCCGTAACTACATGCTTTCCCTGGCGCAGCGCCTCCCTGATGTAGCCCCGGGCCGGATCAATGCCTCCCAGCAGTTCCACAACAATCTGGACCTCAGGATCCTTCAGAACAGCTTCGAAACTATCTGCCACGCGCTCCCTGGGGATACCCAAAAGGCGCGGCTTCTCCGGGTCCCGCTCCAGGACTTTTTTAATTTCGACCCGTTTCCCCACGCGCTGCACAATTTGCAAAGCATTTTCCGAAAGAAGCTTGACCACGCCCGAACCGACGGTCCCCACACCCAGCAGTCCGATTCCAACCACTTCGTCCACCGCGATCTCTCCTACTCCCATTAAATAGTCATTCTTAATTTTTATACCCTTAGAACTCAGTTCGAGACAATCGCGGTCAAGTCCTGCTTTATTCCGTTTTTCGCTCAACTAAACCTGTTTAAGCAAAATAAACCCGCATTCTTTTGCAACCCAAAAAAAATCGGCCAGATATGAACGCATACCCTTAAATGATAATGCAGATGAGCCCCCCGCTCCCCTCGTTGACAATCCGCTGGACTGTTTCCTGCAATTTGGCCTGGGCATTCTCGGGCATCCGGTGGAGCTTGTTTTGAATTCCATCTCTTACCAGTTCATGAAGCGATTTCCCGAAGATATCCTTCTGCCAGATTTTCTGGGGATCGTCCTCGAACTCTTCCAGCATGTAGCGAACAAGTTCTTCGCACTGCTTCTCCGTTCCGATAATCGGGGTAATTTCGGTGGTAATATCGGCCCTGATAATATGAAGGGAAGGCGCACTCGCTTTTAAACGCACCCCGAAGCGGTTTCCTTGCCGAATCAGCTCCGGTTCTTCCAGAATCATCTCATCAAGACTTGGTGCAACAACACCGTATCCGGTTTCCCGAACCTCCTCCAGCGCCGGAGCTACTTTTTCCAGCTCGCGGCTGGCCCTGCTCAGGTCCCGCATCAACCGGAGGATATCGTGATCTCCGGCAACAGAAAAGCCGCTCAGCTCTTCAAGCACTTTGTAGAAAAGTCCTTCCCGGGCCCTGACGTCAACCACCGCAACACCGGTTCCCAGGTTGATGTCTTCGAGCGTTGCCGCTGCCACAAATTCGTTTTCACGTATCTGTTCAACTGCCCTGTCGATATCGCGAAGCCTGTTGACGCTCTGGATTGCCTCCTGGATGGCACGCTGAAAATCGGCACGCAGCCAGTGCATGGGATCAAGCTCCTCAACCCAACGGGGGAGGTTGACGTTGACCTCCTGAACGGGAAACTCATAAAGCGCCTCCTGCAAAATAGTGAGGATGTCTTCCTGGCTCATTTCTGCACAGTTCAGCGGAAGCACGGATACATCATACTTCTCCTCCAAATCCCTTACAAGTTCGGTTGTTTCTAAGGCTTCGGGATAAAGGGAATTAAGAATAACGATAAAGGGTTTGCCCAGTTCCTTCAATTCCCCAATTACCCTTTCTTCGGCCTCCAGGTAGTTCTCCCTGGGGATTTCCGTAATTGTACCGTCGGTTAAAATCACGATTCCAATTGTGGAATGATCTGCGATCACCTTTCTTGTACCGATTTCTGCAGCTTCCTGAAAAGGAATCGCCTCCTCAAACCACGGTGTCATGACCATGCGGGGCCCGCCCTCTTCCTCGTACCCCAAGGCGCCCTCTACCGTATACCCCACACAGTCAACCATTCTCACCTTCATTTTCAGTCCGTTCTTAATAGAAATTTCTACCGCTTCCTTGGGAATGAACTTGGGCTCTACGGTCATGATCATTCTCCCGGCGCCGCTCTGGGGAAGTTCGTCCTTTGCCCTTTCCCGATCGTGGGGATTGATAATGTTCGGCAGCACTAACAGTTCCATAAAACGCTTAATAAAGGTCGACTTTCCGGTCCGAACGGGCCCCACGACACCCAGGTAAATGTCCCCACCGGTCCTTTCTGCGATATCACGAAAAATATTAATGCTCTCCATGGTAACCCCCTCCCTACTTCTTTTTATGCAGCACAATCACCCTTTATTCCGTTTCCACTTCAAGGCTCAGAGGCAGTGCGTTTTTCGCGGGATTCTGCTGCCGGTAATATTTATATGTAAGTGAGGAACCGGTATTACCAAAAAACAACATTTCGGAGCAAAAAAATGAAAACGGGTTTTTATAGAATCCTTCTTATTGCGGCACGTAAAGAGAGGTCGTACTGGAGAGGGTCTCGGAGGAGGACGAAAAAGTCACCCAGCACCCGCGCCGTCTCGTCATGGTATTTCTTGATTAACTGGTTAGTGCTCTTGTCGATTAAATCGCTATCTGTTAACACCAATATCCCCAAAATCCCCAAAAATCCCACAAAGAAAATTATATCGCTTTTTCCAACGCCTCTTCCAGGAAATCCATTAGCAATGCCTGTTCGGATTGGTTAAGCTCAGCCAGGTTGTCCTGGAACCTGTCCAGGTGGCTGACAATCTGGGAAAGCAGCGGGAACTGGGTGGCTGTTTTCAGCATGCTGCCCATGGCGACGCCGGCAAACATGGCCAGTCCTGTTTCCGCCTTCGCCGCGCCCAGCACCACGTTTTTGACCAGCCCGAGGCTCTTTTCACTTAGGGTTTGCAGTTGCGCGATCAGGAGGGCGATCATGTACGCGCTGAAAATGAGGGGGCGTTCCAGGCCGGGCAGTTCGGCCATCAATTGCTCGATCAGTTCTTTGGGATTGGTCTTTTTCAGCTCTTCATACAGGGACAACAACCGTTCTTTGACTTGCCGCCATTCCTTAAGAGGGGCCTTCTCCTCCAAATCTTTCCCGGACAGCACCAGATCAGCCAGGTGGGTAGGCGCGAACAGCACCATTGCCCGGCCGGGAAACTTTTCTCCCTGGTTCACTTCGTACTGGCTGGACAAAAAGCCTTCCTTTTCTAATGTTTTCAGCATCTCGTACGCGCTCCACTTGCTGACTCCCAGCAGTTCGGCCACCCGCGCGTAATGCACCGGCAGGTTGGTAGCTTCGTAAAGCTGTTTAATCTTTTGCAGGAAGTCCATGCGCCGCCGGGTGATGCGCATTATATTTCCCTCCCCCAGGTTAGTCGTTGCTGTCAATTGATATTATCACCCCCCTGTACCTGCCCCGTCAAGGGCTGTAACATTTGAGCGAAACAAAACATGTTTTCAGGCCAGGATACGGTCTTCGATGTTGCCGGGACCATACCTCCGCAACCGTTTCCGCCCAGGCCGCCGCCCGCCGGTCCAAGAATTTGCCCACCTCCCCTTTCAGCACGTCGCCGGCGCCGTCGTGGGTGGGCGTGGCCCCGCTTTCCGCCACGATGTCCCGGAGCGCGGCGGTGATTTAGCCCGCCAGCCGGTAAGTGGCGACACAGGTGCCCCAGGCCAGGCCGGCGCCGAAACCCACCATCGCCACGACAGAGCCGGGTGCCAGGCAGCCGCTGCTGGCGGCTTCGTCCAGGGCGATGGGAATGGAAGCTGCGGAGGTGTTGCCGTACCGCTGGACATTAACGTAGACCCTGTCCCGCGGCAGGCCCAGCCGCTCCACTACCGTTTCGATCATCCGGAGGTTGGCCTGGTGGGGGACGAAAAGGTCGATCTGTTCAGGATCCAGGCCACATTGTTTCATGGCCAGGCGTAATTCCTCTTCCATCACCCGTACACCAAACTTGAACACCTCCCGCCCGTTCATGTGGATGTACTGAAGCCCCTGCCGCACCGTTTCCTCCGAGGCCGGAAATCGCGAACCGCCAGCCGGGACCTTCAAGATGTCCGCCCCGCGCCCGTCCGCCCCCAGGTGGCTGTACCACAAAGCGCCGCTACCCGCCGGGCGCAGTACCACCGCGCCGGCCCCGTCCCCGAAGAGGATGGCGGTCTGCCGGTCGCGCCAGTTGACAATGCGGGAAAGAATTTCAGCCCCGACCACCAGGACCGTCCGGTAGACACCGGTCCTGATAAACTGGGCGCCGACAGCCAGGCCATAGGTAAAACCGGCACATGCCGCCGACAGGTCAAACGCTGCCGCCCGGCTCATACCCAGGGCCTGCTGCACTAAGCCGGCAGTAGGTACCGTAAATTGGTCAGGCGTGGAGGTGGCTACCAGGATGAGGTCGACCTCCTCCGGGGTTACCTGCGCATCCTGCAATGCCCTCCTTGCAGCAGTCGACGCCAGGTGGTAGGTGGCCGTCCCGTCCCCGGCGATGCGCCGTTCTTGGATGCCGGTCCGCTGGACGATCCACTGGTCGGTGGTATCCAGCATCTTTTCCAGTTCGCGATTTGTCAGCACCCGCTCCGGTACGGCAGCGCCGGTACCGGTGATCGTCACAGAAGCACTGCTATCAGCCCTCATTCCTTCCTCCCATGATCTTTCTTTCACGCCCAAAAGAAAACCATCCAGAAAACTGGTGTGGTTGCCATCACAATCACCGGGCCGTGCGGGGGATATTGTCTTTCCCGGCAATGACCGGATTCCCCAAAAGCCACAAAAAACATTTAGAAATTATCCTGACCAACGTGCAGATCATCCGGTCACTCCCCACCTTTAAGACAGGTTACGCAGGATAGTTGGCTTATAAGAAGTTGCTGATGGGCAATAAGATAAACCAAAATTTCCCCAATTTCCCCGTTTTCTAAACTATAATACGCCTCCTGAATGATGTCAAGATGGCTAACAAACGATATGATCCTTACTCCCTGTCAAATGTCGAATATATCCCCCCGCCTCCCCTACAGTTGGAGTGGTGAGGTATTTTTGATTGCGCTCTTCTCTACGGCTTTTATATGGGCGGTCACCCTCCTGTATTTGCGAAAGGTTTGGTTTTACCGCGATCCGGTGCGGGAATGCCCCAGGGAGGACGGAGCGATCGTCGCCCCCGCAGACGGGCAGGTCATCTACATCAAACCCTTCCGAAACGGGGAGGTCGCCTCCGAAAAACTGGGCCGCTCGATCAAGATTGAAGAGATCACCAGGCTTCCGGCATATTTATAAAGTTTATGAATGCCTCCTCCACCTCGTGACGCTTGGATCTCAACATCAGATTAGAAACCGCAGCTCGAGGCGGCAAACCGGCAAAAAGGACCTGGTATGTTTGTTCTGTAATCGGCATTTCAATCCCGTAGCGAAAGGCGAGTCTCCGCGCGGCAGCGGTAGTCTTGATCCCTTCGACTACCATCCCCACTTTCTGGAGGGTTTCCTGAAGGCTGAACCCCTGGCCCAAAAGGATCCCCGCCCGCCTGTTTCTACTGTGCACGCTTGTTGCGGTAACAACCAGATCTCCGACTCCCGTAAGCCCGAGAAAGGTCAGGGGATTGGCTCCCAGGGCCACGCCCAGGCGGGCTATTTCCGCCAGGCCCCGGGTGATCAGGGCCGCCTTGGTGTTATCCCCAAAACCCAACCCCTCGGCGATTCCCGTTCCCAGTGCAATGACGTTTTTCAGGGCACCCCCAAGCTCGACACCTACCAGATCGGAATTTGTATAAACACGAAAACTGGAAGCCATAAAAAGATCTTGAATGCACTCGGCCGTTTCCCGGTCCAGCGCGGCAACCACAACCGCAGTAGGTATCCCCCGGCTTACTTCTTCCGCGTGGCTTGGCCCCGAAAGCACTGCCAGACGTCCGGCAAATTCCGGCAGCTCCTCGAGGATCACCTGGGAAAGGCGGAGGCAGGTCTGGTTCTCCAGGCCCTTCGCGGTATTAACCAGATAACAGCAGGAGCGCAGGAGAGGTCTGAGCAGCCCTGCCACCTCCCGGACGCTCTGGGAAGGAACAGCAAGCACGACAACCCTGGCATCTTGAAGAACCAGTGCCAGGTCTGAGCTGATTTCGATGCGGGGGGAGAGGTAGACACCCGGCAAATATTTTTTATTTTCGCGGGTTTCCGCAAGCTGCCGGGCCCTTTCCGGAGACCGCGCCCAGAGCTTAACCCCATACCCTTTGCCGGCAAGGTGAACGGCAAGAGCCGTCCCCCAACTTCCTGCCCCCATGACGGCAATTCCTTCTCCCAAGAACCTTCCTCCCTTCCTCTCCGGGTTTACCAGAAGCGGATCCGGGGCTCGGTGCCTTTCTGCAAACGGCGGATGTTGGGAAGATGCTTAAATACAATAAAGAGGGGAGCAGGAATGGCAAACAAAAAGTAAATCCAGGGTTCGCGGAAAAAAAGCGCAACCAGGGGAACGGACAGAGAAGCAACAATGGAGCCCAGGGAAACGTAACCGGTCAGGAGAACAACAGCAACCCAGATCCCGAAAGCCAACAGGATTACTTCTGGCATCAACGCAAGCACTACCCCCGCCCCGGTCGCAACCCCCCGGCCCCCCTTGAAACCGAGGAAAACCGACCAGTTGTGACCGATCACTGCGGCCAGTCCTGCCGCCACACCCCAGCCGGGCCCCAGGAGCGTCTTCCCCAGCAACGCCGGAATCAGACCCTTGATCAGGTCGCAGAAAAAAACAAGAATTCCCATTTTCCGCCCCAGCACCCGAAAGGCATTGGTGGTCCCGATGTTGCCGCTCCCGTGGGAACGCAGATCGATTCCCTTCAGTCTTCCAAAAAGGTAGCCGAAGGGAACTGCTCCCAGCAAATAACTTCCTGCAAGAAGAAAGACAGGCAAGCTACCCCTCCTTAGTTAACAATCACCTGCGACGGGCACGAAAGACCAAACGAACCGGGGTCCCTTCAAAACCGTAGGTCTTCCGGAGCTGGTGCTCGAGATACCGCCGGTAGGAAAAATGAACAAGTTCGGGGTTGTTGACAAAAAAAACAAAAACAGGGGGTTTAACTCCGGCCTGAACGGCATAGTAAATTTTCAATTCCTGCCCCTTCGACGACGGAGGGGGATTGAGGTAAACCGCCTCGCTCAGCCAGTTGTTAAGATTTCCGGTGCCAATTCGCTTTTCTCGTTCTGCAGCGACGTAATCCACAACATCGAGAACCCGGTCCACGCCCTTCCCCGTCAGGGCCGAAACGTAAAGGATGGGAGCATAAAAAAGAAAATCGAGTTCCGACCGGACTAAATCGTATTGCTTCACCTCATCCCCGTCTTTTTTAATTAAATCCCACTTGTTGATTATGATTATAAGCCCTTTTCCGGCTTCTTCAAGATACCCCCCGATCTTTTTATCCTGCTCGACCACCCCCTGGGTTGCATCCAGAACAAAAAGCACCACATCTGCCCGGTTGATCGCCTTTAAGGAACGGATCACACTGAAACGTTCCACACCTGGAGCCACACGGCTTCTTCTGCGGATGCCCGAGGTATCTACAATAATGTATGTTCTGTCGTCCTTTTTCAAAAAGGTGTCGATCGCGTCCCGCGTCGTTCCGGGAACCTCGCTGACAATCACCCGGTCTTCTTTCAAAAGGGCGTTCACCAGCGAAGATTTACCGACATTAGGCCTCCCCACCACAGCCACGCGCCTGCCTTCCCCCTCTTCTAAATCTTCATAAGCTGCATGGGGAAAAAGGGCAACAACCCGGTCCAGGAGTTCATCTACATTGAGTCCGTGCAGGGCCGAAATTGGAACGGGTTCACCCAGCCCCAGGGCTAAAAAGTCGTAGGCAACCTGGGAGTTTTTGAAGTGATCCACCTTGTTCACCGCGAGGACCGTCTCCTTCCCTTCCCTCCGGAGCAGCCGCGCAATCTCTTCCTCTTCGGTGGTGGGGCCGACCCGGCCGTCGACTACAAAAATAATGAGGTCCGCTTCTTCAATGGCTTTTTGAACCTGCGCCCGGACATGCTCGCCAAATTCGGGATCCTCTAAAAAAAGCCCCCCGGTATCTACTAAAGTAAAAGTGCACCGGTTCCATTCCACATCCCGGTAGAGACGATCCCGCGTGACTCCCGGGTGGTCCGCCACAACCGCGGTGCGGCTCCCCGTCAGGCGGTTAAATAACGTTGATTTTCCGACATTGGGACGGCCGATAATGGCTACAACCGGTTTTCCCAACCTTTTCTCACCACCTGTTCTCCGAAAAACCTGGAGCTTCCCCCGAGCACTGCTTCCAACAGGGCGCGGGCTGTGGGCTCGATCACCTGGAGCCGGCACCCCAGCTTTGAAGCAACCTCCCCGATCGTGCTGCCATCCAGCAGAAGGGAACTTCCCTGCCGCAGCAAAACCCGGGGGAGCAGAACCCTTTCTCCTTCAAGACCCCTCAGCCCCCACAGGAGATCCCTACCGGTCAGCAACCCGGCTACATTGATCCGGGGGCCAAAAAAAGTGTTGGGTATGGGTATGAGCCTGATATCCAAATTTCTAATCAAATTGAGCCGCGCAATCAAAGGGCGCAGCACCTTCGCTCCTGCAACTCCGGTCGCGATCAGAAAACGCCGGGGGCGGTGCAGGCGACCGGGAAGAAAGGGCAGGCAGCGGGCAAATTCTTCATAAAAGAGCCGGGAGAGACCGATCCCGTTTTCCAGTTGGGGAAAGTCGTCATAGAAAGCGTGCGGAGGAAAAGGGAGGTTCGCCCGGAGGTAAAACTCATCCGCCAGGTAAACAAAAGAGACTCCGAATTTCCGCCGAAAAAATTTTTGAACTACCGCGATCTGCCTGATGAGCCTGATGCATTCCGGTTTCGCAAAGGCCCGCAAAAAGGGGAGCTTCTTGCGGAATTTGGTCAAGCCAACGGGTACGATTCCGATTGAGTTCGCTTGCGGCCAAAACTCCGCGAGTTCCCTGATTGTTCGCTTAAGGTTTTCCCCGTCATTGATGCCCGGACACAGGACAATCTGGATGTGCATGGTGATGCCACCCCCGGCGAGGGCGGCCAGTTGATCCAGGACGGGAGCGGGTTCTCTTCGCCCCAGCATTTTCCCCCGGAGAACCGGATCTGTGGTATGCACCGAAAGATAAAGGGGGCTCAGGTGAAAGGTGAGAATGCGCTGGAGGTCGCAGGATTCGAGATTGGTTAAAGTAATAAAGTTTCCGTGCAAAAATGAAAGGCGGTAATCATCGTCTTTTTCATAAAGAGAAGGCCGCATTCCTGGAGGGAGCTGATCTACAAAACAAAAAATGCACCTGTTCCGGCAGCGACGGACTCCGTCGAAGCAATCCGTTGGAAAAACCAGGCCCAGATCGGCATCATAGTCTTTCGCGATTACCAGCTGTTCGATTTCTCCGTTCCGCCGGCGGATCTTGAGTTTAACCCTTTCCCCGCTGGTTAAATACCTGTATTCGAGCAAATCACGTGGGATTACGCCATTTACCGCAAGCAAATAATCTCCCGGCAGAATATTAAGAGAACATGCGAGCGAGCCGGGTTTCACCCCTGCAATTGTGATTCCTGATCTCTTTCTGCGGTCCATTCCTCAAGCCCAAACCTCAGCTTTTTTCAACATTATCCTTGAGCAAACCGGATTAGTCAAGAACCCCTTCCTTCAGGCGGGCCTGCACCCGGGCTCCCTCGGCACGGCAGGCAGCAATCGTTTTCCGGAAAACCCTTTTTTCAAAGAAACGCAACCCCTCCACCCAGCCAAAAAACCTGAAAAGATGCGCAAGCCCCCGGTAAAACCAGGAGGGCCTCACCTGAGATTCCACCACACACCAGTCCACCTCGGGTATTCCCAGCAGATTGCGCAGCTCCCGCAGGGTCCGGGCGACGACCTGAGGGTCTCTTCCTGCTCCTGCAAGATAGAGATCGCAGGTGTCGCGAGAGCCTACATGAGCTAAAGTTCCAACCTCCCCCGTAACCTGCTTTTGCCCGAAAACCCACTTGAGCACGAAATCGTCCTTCGCTCCGGGGTATAAATGAAAACCGGCGGTGAGCAGGACAACCCTGTAGTCTTGGGGACAGAGATAAAAAACTATCCGCCGGGGGAAAGCACATTTCTGGTAGTTCTGCCGCTCCTGAACCCTTTTTCTGAGTTCTTCCTCGACCTGATCCGCAAGCTGCACAAACCTGAAATATGCCAGCCGGGTTCCCAGGATAACCAGCGGCCTCCCCAGGGCCACCATTTTCAGGCGCCGCGATAGAAACCCGCCCAGAACCATGAAAAGGTTGATGGGTCCTGTTGTATCAACAGGATAAAGAGCATGATCGCGCCCGAAAATTTGGGCCGCCTTTTGCAAAAGAAGGGTTACATTGCGCCCCAGGGTGCGTTTTCCCAGCACGTACACCTCGTTTCCGGCCCGGTCGTGCCCGATCAGGCGGAAATGCCCGTGAGTTAACGGTTCGTCCCCATCGAAGTGGGGCACCTGGAGCAGCTCCCGGGCGCCGGGAACGCGGTCCCGGGGGAGAATGCCCAGGTGAATTCCCGCCGTTGTAACAGAGGAATGAGAGCCGCCATAGCAGTGGTAAATAACTTTTATCATCAACAAACCCCTAATGCTTGACGATAATCAATAGACCGTTTTCAAGATCGTGAACCATTCCCTTTAAGATCCGGCTCAAAACAAGGGCCATCCGCTCCTGCTCCTCCCGCGAGCGGGCAACAAAAACGGGCGCGCCCCCGGCAACAAGCCCCGGGTCCAGGGCAATCACCGCCAAGATCATTCCGATCAGTTCTGTTCCCATCACTTTCCAGCTCCTCAATCGGCCGCAATCGATCCTGCCCGGGAAGCCAGAGGCTTCCGGGAGGCGCTTTCTAAAACGGGGACTCTGTTGATGATCTCCCGCAGGCAGTCGAAATCCTTTTCAATCGGCAAAATAAACATGCCGATGGCGCCGGTATCGATGTTTTTCCGGGCAAGCGGAGTAAATTCCAGCTCCCCGATCTCCCGCTTTGTTCCCAAGAGGGCGGCGGCAGTATGGAGGATCGCCTGCCGCTGCCCGACATGATGGAGGGTTGCCCTGCCGTTGTCATCTTTTGGCTTAATCAAAACGGCAAGCCCTTCGGCAAGAATCTTCTCCCTTGCTTCAGGCAGGCCCACGTTCATCATAAAGATATCATCCACCATCAGGAGCGGCCCCTGGAAATGGAGGCGCGCCGGGACCACCTCCGCGAGATCCCCCACAACCTTTCCCTTCATCAAGAACTGAGAAGCAATCAGCAAGAAAACGGCAACTCCCAGGGCAGCCCACCAGCCAAGCGCAAGGGCAACCCCGCTTACGGTGAGAGCAGTTGCCATCGTCAGATAATTCCGGGCCTCAAAGGTCTTTGCAATCCCCTCAATGTAGTCGAAGCCCCGGGGGACAAGCTCTGCATCTTCCAGTTTCGCGAGGGTTTCCCTTTCCATGTTCCGAACCTGCCGGAACTCCTGCGCTGCCAGGGCCAGAAAGGTTACTGCAGTGAACTGCTTGAATGCCAGGGCAGGAACCAGCACAGAACCTATTAAGGCCGCAATAAAACCCAAGGCCAGATGCGTCACATAACCGTGGGGGTAGGTGGGGTACTGCCTGTAGTCCACCCGAAGCATAAAGAGCCTGGCCAGCACCCCGGCAGCCAGGCCCAGGACAATGCTCCAACTGTATGACATCTGCCGAAACTACCTTCCTCCTCCTTTTTTCCTGTTCGGAAACTCCACCTGGAAGAAGTTGCGGAACTGATCCCAGGCGCCCTTCCAGCTCCCTGTGTTGAGGTACAAGAAGCCGGCAATCGCCCCTCCCACAATCAGCACACCCCAGAAAAGCGCGCGCCAGTCTCCCCGGTTGGTAGGAGGAGCCGGAGGCCCGACCTCGGGCCTCACTCCTGTAATCCCGAAAACCCTGGGTAAAGCTTCGGCAAATAAGGCCACCCCCCGCTGCGCCGCTTCGCGGCTGTTGGTGTGGGCGCCTACTTCAATTAAAACAGAGCGAGGTGCAAGGTCTTGATTGAAATTTCCCCTGGAGATGAGAATCCCTTCGATCAGGCCGGGATGGGTCCTGTCAACCGCTGCCTTCAGCTCTTTAGCAAACTGAAGATTGGCGCTCATCCGGGGGTTCTCCCGGCCCACCACGATTTTCACCCTTGTAACGGGCTGGCCCTTGATTCTCGTACTGTAAACATCGGCCGGGACGGCATCCCGGTGGACGTCGATTAAAGCCAGGGGCTGCTTCTGGAGCAGCTGCGCCGCGGTGCGCCGGGAGCGGTAATAGGCATTGGCATCATGGGGATCGTGAGGCCTTAAGCTATGCAGGACGTTAAAACCCATGGAGCGCAATTTTTCTGCAAAAACATCCCCCACCTTAAAAATCCCTCCACGGGCGTAAATGCTGTCAGTTCCATCTGTGGGAACGTAGGATTCGTCGCTATGGGTATGGTAGATTGCAATCGCATTGCGCTGGCCTCTTGCCCGGCCCGGAAAAACCTGACCCTGCACAAGGTCCGAAGTGCTATAAATCGCCAGCTTCGCTTCTTTTTCTTTCCCTACCAGACGCGCGTAGGCATAATCCCCCTTCACCCTGATGATCCGGTAGCGCAGGTTATCTGCGGTGATGTACTCATCACCCCGGTAGAGGCGATGTGCCGTCCGGTGAATCACCTGATGATTTTCATCGAGAACCGTATAGTAACCCCCGTCGGTCCGCTCAATTTCAAAACCGCCGAAAAGATCTTTCCAGCCAGACCAAACGGGCTCCACCCTCCCGGTCAGTCCAATGCCGGCCAGAACAGCGAAAGTCAGCAAGAACATAAGGAGCTTAAAACTTTTCCCCCGGGCCACGGTCCTCACCCTCCTTGAAATCTTTCTGCGAGTTCACTTCATGAGACCTGACACGCAAATGTTTTAAGAGAGCCTGGGCCCTCCCGGTTTCCGCAGGGCCACCCTGAAGCCATTCTCTCGTTTCTCCGATGAATTCCGCTAAGAGCACGGCCAGCAAACCAGCCATCACAACCGCGTCAAAGGCGCCTCCCCCTCCGATCAGAACCGCACCGGGAGTCCCCGTAACCAACAGGCGAAAGTAGGTAATCACATCAACCAGGAGAATTCCCACCGTTGCAGCAATAAAAGCGCTCCGCCGCGACCGGCCGGTTAAATACGCAACAATGCCGCCGACCAGCGGGTAAACGTAAAGGGGATCCAGAAACATGCTTTCCGGTTCGGCTCCCAGGAGAATTCCCGTTAAATAAACAGCCCCTGCCGTTGCGAACACCCCTCCAAGAGCCCGCAATTTTTCCTTTGCGGTTTCCGTCTGAGTAATCAAATACCCGGCAAGAAATAGGGGAACAAGTCCTCCCCCTACATTCAACGAAGCCTCGAGGCGGGGCCCCCGGGGCAAGGGAATGTTAATAAATCCGCCAATAATGAGAGCGGCAATGACGGCGAGCGCTCCCTTGTCGGACAAGCGGAGCCGGTCCAGCACCCGCTGGGCAACTCCAAAATAAATGAGAATCGAGATAATCAGGAGGATGATGATTCCGACTGGAATCCGGGGCAAGGTGCGACATCTCCTTTCTTTGTTAAGGTTGTGCAAATTCAGAAGACGATATGCAGGGGAAAGAAAAAAAAGCCTGGTTTAAGAAACCCAGGCCTGCTAGCTTGTCCGGGGCGCAATCCGCCGCGAGATCTCTGCCAGTTCTGAAGCAAAATTCGAGACCGGTTTTCCTTTTTTAACGCCATCGGCAATCCTGCGCAGGCGGGCAACCAGGTCCGGATCGGAGGTAACATTTACCGTTGTTATACCCGGCTCTGCGGTTTTGACTCGCCTCACCACTTCGTTCTTGATTGCCGTAGTCCGGGTTTTTTCCACATTTGCCTTGAGATCCAATCCGACGAAGGCTGTTTTACCCGAAATGACAACGGTAGCCCGCCGGACTCCAGGCACCTTTGCGGCCTCCCGCGCAACCCGGTCTGCCATCCGTCTTGCTTCAGCCGGTGTTGTGGGAGCGGGCTTTCTTGCCGGGGAGGGCGCCTGCCTTGTCGCGCGCGGAGAGGAGGGAGCAGGTTTCCGTGCAGGCCGGCAGCCCCCCAGCAACAACCCGGCAACCAAAAATGCTGCGGTCAACAGCCCTGCCAAAAACCGCTTCTTCATTGTTTCACCACCTTTCCCGGCATATTTTTGAGCCTGCATTTTTAAGTTTCCACATCGTTAAGAAACGATACACGGTAAGATTAACCACCCCTGAAGAAAAAAAGGTTCGGTATTCACCGAACCGCAGAAGTTTTACCCGGCCCCTGAAGCCTGTTTGCTAAGGCCCTGGCCTCACAATCCGGGAGGCTTTTTTCAGGTCTTCTCTCGTGTTAATGTTGAAAAAGCTCCTGGCTCCTCCAAAAGGTGCTAACTCCTCTTCGGATACATACCGGATGCGAACGGAGCCATAAAAAGAAGTTACTTTGTACTTTCCTTCCTGCAAACTGGCCTCAATAAAAGGAAGGCAGGTCTTCCGGTAGACAGCAAAAAGGGGCTCCGGATACCCTCCGACCAGGGGTACCACCGCGTCGTCAGCGGGGCGCGCCTGCCCGACTAAATACGCCGCGAGGGCTCTGTTAACAAAAGGCATATCACAGGCTGTTACAAGGTTAAGATCACAAGGAGAAACAACGAGGCCTGTGTGAATCCCGCTTAAGGGACCCCGGCCCGAAATCAAATCACTGACAACCTCCACCCCCAAACCCTGGTACTCGGAGGGGGAGTTGGTGACGAGAATCAGCTTGGGAAAAACATCCTTTAAAACCGAGATAATACGGTCAATCAACCTCTGCGAAGCCAGTTCCGCAAAAGCCTTGTTGCCCTGAAACCGCGAACTCTTGCCTCCCGCCAGAATAATTCCCGCGGCTTTCATGCCCCCGGCTCCTAATAGCTCGGCAGGTGTAGTTTGTTCTTTGCATATTTCCCGCACCCGAACCTTTTTGCGCTCACGCAATTCCAGGCGACCCCGCAGCCGGGATCGTATTTCTGAGTAATCTTGACGTAATTAAAGCGCCGGAAAAGCTGCTGCAGTTCCTCGCCGCCGCAGCGGGGGCACCTCACTTTTTCCTGGTCCTGCCTTCTTACCAGCTTTGTAAATTCTTCCCCGCATCTTTTGCAACTGTAGCTGAAAACAGGCATCCTGCCTCCTCCTCCGCTTCTTTATTCCACCTTTTGTTCGGCCCGCGAAAACAGCTCTCCGAAAACGTCACCCAAATTCAGACAAACTTCCGATCCGGACGATGCAGGGTTTTTCTCCACTTTTTCGTGATTTACCCTGGCGTCCCGAATGCTTAAGCCGATCCTCTGGTCTTGTTTATTAATATCGAGGATTTTTACTTTAACCTCCTGCCCCACAGCAACTACGTCTTCGGGCTTTCCGACGCGGCGGTCCGCAAGACGGGAGATGTGAACAAGACCTTCCACGCCCGGTTCGATTTCCACAAAAGCCCCAAAGGACACCAGCCTCACGATCGTTCCCGTAACAATTTGCCCCACCTGGTACCGCTCGTCCACCGTATCCCAGGGGTTGGGCAGGACCTGCTTTAAACTGAGGGAGATCCGCTTGTTTTCTTTATCTACGGATAAAACGTAAACCTCTATCTCGTTCCCTTCCTGGACAACCTCCGAAGGGTGGTTAACCCTTCCCCAGGACATCTCCGAGATGTGAAGCAAACCGTCGACTCCTCCCAGGTCTACAAAGGCACCAAAATTTGTCAGATGCCGGACCGTGCCTTTTCTGATTTCTCCGGGTTGAATTGTTTCCCAGAGTTCCTTCTGGGCTTTGAGATGCTCCTCCTGGAGAATTGCCTTCTGGGAAAGGACTACTTTACCCCGGTTCCGGTCAAATTCGATCACCCTTAAACGCAGGGTTTTTCCCAGGTACTTTTCAAGGTCTGCAACATAACCGCGCTCCACCAGGGACGCAGGAACAAACCCCCTGATTCCCAGAACGTCAACGAGCAGTCCACCCTTGACTACCTTAACCACTTCTCCTGCAAGCTCCGTTTTCTCCTGCAGCGCCTGCTCCAAAAAGTCAAGGGCTTTCATCCGGTCCGCTCGCTTTTTAGAAAGGATTAAATGCCCTTCATCGTTGTCGACACGGAGGACATATACATCAAGGACATCGCCAACCTTTACGATTTCCTGCGGGTGTCCGATGTTCTTTAAAGACAATTCCTGGCGGGGGATTATCCCCTCCGACTTTCCCCCGATATCGAGCAAAACTTCATCATCCCGCACCTGAACAACAGTGCCGCTGATTAAATCGCCCTGCTGGATCTGGCGCGGGGTTCCCGCCAGGTCTAAATCCATCATTTCCTCCGGTCCAGAGTCCGGGCTGTCCTGCCTCTCGGAGAGATTTTCTGCCTGCCTGTTAGACTCAGGTGCTCCGGCTTCCCCTGTCTCCGGGGTAACTTCCTGAGGGCCGACCTGTACCTCCTCTCCTAGTGCTTTTCCCGTTTCGCCATCAAAAATCGTCATTCTTTCAATAACCTCCTCAATTATCCAATCTGGGGTCGAGGCCCCAGCAGTTACCCCTACCAGACCTGCTTTCTGGAGCAACGAAAGATCCAGTTCCCTCTCATCCTCAATATGATAGGTGGGAACATAGGCCCGGCAAATCTCGGCAAGCTGACAGGTATTTGCACTGTTTCTTCCTCCGATCACAACCATTGCCTTTACCTTTTTAGCAATTTCAGCCGCTTCTCGCTGCCGTGCCAGGCTCGCCTTACAAATTGTATCATGGATCCGCACTTCCCGCGCTTTTCCGATAAACTCCCTCGCTATTGCATAAAACCTTTCCGGGTTCAGGGTGGTCTGCGCCAGGATCCCGATCTTTTCATAGCCCTTTAAATTTCTTGCTTCTTCTACATCGCGAACAACAGCAACCCCTGCTCCGGCCCAACCGACAATCCCCTGAACCTCGGGGTGATCCGCCTCCCCTACAATTACCACCTGGTACCCCTGCTGCGCCAGCTCCTCGGCGCAGGCCTGTACCCTTCTCACGAAAGGGCACGTGGCGTCAATAAGAACAATTCCTTCTTCCTGGGCTTTCCGGAAAACCTCCGGCACCGCGCCATGAGACCTGATCAACACCGGCCTTCCCGCAGCCCCGGCCAGGTCGTTGATGACCTCAACACCCTTCTGTTTCAAAGAGTCAACCACATGGCTGTTGTGGATTAAAGGGCCGAGGGAACATATCCTTCCGTACTTCCCCAAAGCCTGCTCGGCAAGTCTGAGCGCTCTCCGGACCCCAAAGCAAAAACCGGCCGAACGGGCACGAATAATCTCCAAACCGAACCTGCTGCCCCTTTCGCATAATAAGGTCAGGACTTTAAAGGAGGCTTGATTCTTCAATAAGCTTTTTCGGCATAAAGGAGAAGATTCCTGCTTACTTTGACCTGAAATCCAATAATTCTTGAATTTTCTCCATCATCTTGTTTGCCACCGTTTCGAGATCCTGATTTTCAGCCTGTCCAAACTGGATTGCTGGTCCAATTCTTACCTGAAACTTCCGAAAAAAACCGCGGTAAAAAATGTGCTTCGTGCCAATTAAAGCAACCGGACAGACCGGGGCCCCCGCCCGTAAGGCAATGTAAGCAGTTCCGGCGAAGGGGGGAAGAAGCTCGCCCGTTTTGCTTCGCGTTCCCTCGGGAAAGACCCCGATCACTTCCCCTTTTTTCAGGTGAGCCAGTGCTTTTTTGATAGCAGCACGGTCGGGCCGCCCCCGGCTCACCGGGAAAGCTCCCAAAAGCCTGAGAATGCATCCAAAAACCGGATAAGAAAACAACTCCTTTTTTGCCATAAAATGAACCTGGCGGGGAAGGGCGCTTCCCACCACAATGGGGTCCCAGTAACTGACATGGTTCGCGATTACGATTACGGGACCCTCCGCGGGAAAGTTTTCCAAACCTGTGATCTGCCAGCGGCATATAAAGGCAAATAAAAAACGGAACAGAGCCCGCCAGAATCTGTAAAACACGGCTAGCCTCCTCCGCAAACAGCCAGGATCTTATTCACAACCTCCTCGATGCTCAGTTCTGTGCAGTCGATGACAATGGCATCAGGCGCAATTTTCAGCGGGCCGACCTCCCGCTTGAGATCCATCTCATCCCGGAAAACCAATTCGCGGCGCAATTCCTCTCTCTCACGGGGCGAGATCCGGCAATTAAGCTCCTGTTCCCGCCGCGCCAGACGCACCTCAAGGGAAGCGGTTAAAAAAAACTTGTAGTCGGCATCAGGCAAAACAAAGGTTCCGATGTCGCGCCCCTCCATCACAACCCCGCCGTTTCTGGCCAGCCTTCGCTGGTACCGGACCAGGTGGAGACGCACCTGGGGAACTGCCGCAACCAGAGCCACCTTTTGAGAAACCTCGCGCATTCTCAAGAAGGGAGTTACATCCTCGCCGTTGCACCAGAGTGCAATGGCGCCGCTCTTGAAATAATGAACCAGAGAAAACTTCGTCTCTCCGGCAAGGGCCGCAAGAGACCTTTCATCATGGAAATCAATTGATGCCTTCAGGGCGAGATAGGCCACGGCGCGGTACATGGCACCGGTGTCAACGTATAAAAAACCAAGTTTCCGTGCTACCGCCCTGGCAACCGTACTCTTCCCTGATCCGGCAGGGCCGTCAATCGCAATATTCGGCATGCGGGGCACCTCAATCACTCCCCCGCATATTCTATCACAAGTTTTTCGTTCTGACCAGATTCAGGCGAGCCCCCAGGCTCGCGAGGAGGGCGGCAAAACCCGGGAAAGAGACGTCGATGCACTGAACATCACGGACAGTGGTCGGGCCTGTTCCGATTAATCCTGCAACAGCAAGCGCCATTGCAATGCGGTGGTCCCCCCAGGAAGAAACGGAGGCGCCCCGGAGCGCGCGGCCGCCTCTGATCAGCAGGCCATCGGGCTTTTCTTGAATATCAACCCCCATTTTCTGCAACTCGGTCGTGATTGCCCTCAGGCGGTCTGTTTCTTTCACCCTGAGTTCGGCGGCATCGGAAATCTCCGTAACTCCTTCGGCGGCTGCGGCAGCCACCGCCAGGATCGGGATCTCGTCGATCACCCGGGGAATCAGGTCGCCCTTAATCTCCACCCCCTTCAGCGGTGAAAATTGAACCTGGAGATCTGCAACAGGTTCCCCACCCTGAACCCGCTCGTTTGCAACGAAAATCTTTGCTCCCATCCTTTCCAGCGCTTCAAGGATGCCGGCGCGGGTGGGATTAATCCCAACGTTCCGGATGAAGAGTTCGCTCTCGGGCAGGATGCTCGCCGCCACAAGCAAGAAAGCAGCAGAGGAAAGATCTCCCGGAACATCTATCTCCCGCCCCTGAAGCCGGGTCTTCTTCCCCTGAATCTGAACCGTCAGGTTACGCACTTCAAGGGAAGCGCCGAAGGCGCGTAACATCCTTTCTGTATGATCCCGGGAGAGAGCCGGCTGGATCACCGTGGTCGTCCCCTCCGCGTTCAAACCAGCCAGGAGAATTGCCGATTTCACCTGGGCGCTTGCCACCGGAAGCCGGTAGGCGAGGGGAGCCAGGCGGGGGAAACCTTTGATGGCGAGGGGAGCCCGGGAGCCCCCGGCGCGGCCCCAGATCTGTGCTCCCATTTTTTGCAGGGGCTGAACAACCCGGCCCATCGGACGCCGCCGCAAGGACTCGTCCCCGGTGATCACCGCAAAGAGGTCCTGACCGGCCAGAACCCCCAGCAAAAGCCGCATTGTGGTTCCGGAATTCCCCGCATCGAGGACAACCTCGGGCTCCTCCAGCCCGTTCAAACCCTTGCCGGTAACGCGGACCACGCCCTCTTCTTCTTCAACCTTGACCCCCAGCGCCCGCAAACACCGGAGAGTGCTCAAACAGTCCGCTCCCCGCTGAAAGTTTTTAATGGTGGTGGTCCCCTCGGCAAGGGCGCCGATTAAAGCTGCCCGGTGGGAAATCGACTTGTCACCGGGAACCGTACAGGAACCTGAAATTTTTTCACCTGGAATTACACGCAGTTCCATCGAGCACCCCCTGAAATCAACGTCTCTTCGCAATCACGCCTTTTTCTCGCAAGGCGCGGAGGGCCAGCTCCGCTTCCGCTTCTTTGGCGAAGGCCAGCCTGATCGTGCCGCCATCTCCTTCTCTGACGCGCAAAATCTCAATATCCACAATGTTGATTCCCCTCTCCCCCAGGATTCCCGTTACATTGGCGATGCTGCCGGGGCGGTCCGGCACGGTGACGACCACTTCGTAAACTGCAGGAAGAAAACCTCTGATTTTAAGGGGGATTTTCTCCCTTTCCCGCCGGGCCTCCTCCATAACTGCAACGAGAGCCTCATAATTCCCTTCCTCCAGGCGCTGCTCCATTTCCTCTAAGAGACCCCGGAATTGACGGCACGTGTTGATGATGTAATCCCGGTTGCTGGCGTAAATATCCCGCCAGATCAGGGAATGACCTGCCGCCACCCGGGTCACGTCCCGAAACCCGCCTGCAGCCAGAAGCAGGGTTTCAGGGTGGCCTGAGGCAAGCCTTCCCGCGTGGTACATCAAAGCAACAGCCAGAAGATGCGGGAGGTGGCTCACGGTAGCCACAATCAAGTCATGCTCTTGAGGCGAAAGACAGAGTACGCGCGCTCCGATTTCGGAAGCGATCCCTTCAACTACGGCAAGGGCCGCCGGATCGGTGCAAGGTGTCGGTGTCAGAACATATAAAGCATTTTCGAAAAGATAGCGGTCCGCCCCCCTGATCCCCGCGTACTCGGAACCGGTCATGGGATGGCCCCCTACAAACCTGGAGGAAAAGATCTCTTCCAGTTCCGCAACAACCAGCTCCTTGGTGCTCCCCACGTCGGTGATGACGGCCGAAGGGGAAACAGAATCTTTAATCTTTCGCGCAACCTTAAAAATTTCTCCGATCGGAACGGCCAGAAAAACAACCTGCGCCCCGGAAACACCCTCGCAGCAATCCGGAGTAACTTCGGAAACGGCGCTGGTTTCCTGAGCCACCTGAAGTGTCAGGGGGTCCCGGTCGATTCCCACCACGTGGTACTTTCCGCTTGCAACAAGGGCCATCCCCAGGGAGCCCCCGATAACACCCAACCCAACAATTGCAATTTTTTTCTTTTCCAAAGCGGACCACCTCTAGCAATCAACACCCGGCGCGCACGGATACGATCCCAGGATCTTCAGCATCACCGTGCATCCTTTTAAATCATCAAGCACCTCGCGGAGGGGAGAAAGCGCAGCGTGACCCATGCAGTCGAGAAAAAAGATGTAATCGCCCAGCTCACTTTTGGCGGGCCGCGACTCGATCCTGGTTAAATTGATCGAAGCCCTGGCAAATACCCCCAGGATCCCGTAAAGCCCGCCCGGGCGGTCCTCGGGCAGGGCCAGCACCAGGGAGGTCTTATCCCGTCCTGTCGCCGGGACAGGCTCTCTGGAAAGAACGAGAAATCTCGTCTTATTTCCGGGGCTGTCCTGAATTTCCGGGGAAAGCACGGCCAAACCATACCTTGCTCCGGCCTCCTCTCCTGCAATCGCCGCCCAGCCCGGGGGAGCTTCCCTTACCCGGCGGGCCGCCTCGGCAGTGCTGGAAACCAGCTGCACCTCGACATCAGGAAGATTCTCCCGGAGATACCTGTAGCACTGAGCAAAGGCGTGGGGGTGGGTGACCAGGACCCTGATATTGTTCTTTGTTTCCGGCCTGCCCAGCAGAAAATGCTTGATTGAGAGAATCACTTCCCCCGCAATCGGGAGGTCGATTTCGTGCGCCAGCATGTCGAGGGTAATGTTGACAGAGCCCTCAAGGGAGTTTTCGACAGGCACCACACACGCCTCCACCTTCTCCTGCAAGACCGCGAGCATCGTTTCCGGAATTGAGGGGTAGGGAGAGAAAACCGGTTCGATGATTTTAATTCTCTCAGCATAAGTCCTGGCCGCCCGCTCTGCAAAAGTTCCTTCGGGCCCCAGGTAGCCGATTCTTTTCACACCAGTTGCTCCCTCCGGCCAGCCCCGACATCTACGAAGCACCGGCCTACCGCCTGGGAAACCTCGCGCACTCCGGCAATGAGAGAACGGAAGTTCTCCGGCGTAAGGGACTGCTGCCCGTCGGATAAAGCCTCGCTGGGGGAGGGGTGAACCTCCACCATGATTCCGTCGGCTCCCGCCGCAATGGCAGCCCGCGCCATCGGCGGAACCAGCCACCACTTGCCCGTACCATGGCTTGGGTCCACGATCACAGGAAGGTGGGACAGCTGTTTCACCACAGGAACGGCGCTCAAATCAAGAGTGTTTCTCGTAAAGGTTTCAAAGGTTCTGATGCCCCGTTCGCAGAGAAGGATCTGGTGGTTGCCGCCGAGCATGATGTATTCCGCCGCCATCAACCACTCCTCGATCGTGGCTGAAGGGCCGCGTTTTAACAAAACGGGCTTTTGAATTTTTGCCACCTCCCGCAGGAGAAAGAAGTTCTGCATGTTGCGGGCGCCGATCTGCAGAATATCGGCGTAGGCAGCAACAAGAGGCACCAGTCTGGAGTCCATCACCTCGGTTACGATCAGGAGCCCGGTCTTTTCCCGGGCTTCGGCCAGAATTTCCAGCCCCTTTTCTTCAAGCCCCTGGAAGGAGTAGGGGGAAGTCCTGGGTTTAAAAGCGCCGCCCCGCAAAAAGGTGGCACCAGCTTCCTTCACCGCAAATGCCGTTTCCAGCAACTGCTCCCTGCTCTCCACCGCACAGGGCCCTGCAATTACGTGAACTTCCCTGCCGCCCAGGAGGTAAGGCCCCACCTCGATTACAGTATCCTCCTGCCTGAATTCGCGACTGGCCAGTTTAAAAGGATTGAGAATCGGGATCACCTTTTCCACGCCCGGCATTGCACCCAAAGACAAACTGAGCGCCCTTGTGCGGTCCCCAATCACTCCAATGATGGTTCTTGCAACTCCCTGAGAAAGATGGACTGAAAACCCCTCCTGAACTAATTTTGCCCGTACCGCCTCGATCTCCTCCTGCGTTGCTGAAGCCTCCATCACAATGATCACAGCTATACCCTCCTTGAAAATTGATCTCGGAGAACAGCACGCCGGAAGGCAAAAAGGTACTCCGCAAGGAGTACCCTTTACGAACTTCTCCCTGCCGTCCTGCCGTCCTACCCTTGCATTTTGAACTTTCCTGGCCACCGGGTACACCTTTTCCTGCCGTCCTGCAGCCCCGGTTTTCAATATCTTATCACAACCCTGCAGGAAGGGCAACATTCACCCGGCGCTCAGGAGCGCCGGACGTGCTGGGTGAGGGCAGTTTTTAAGTTTTTCGCGCGTTCCCTCAAATCTTCCTGAACCCTTTCGGGATCTCCCTGGAAGGAGCCGATCAGATCCACAAAGGCGCTCCCGACAACAATTCCGTCAGCGAAGGAGGCGAGCAGGGCGGCCTGTTCAGGGCGGCTCACACCGAAACCGACCACCACCGGGAGGGAACTGAAATCTCTGATGCGTGGAATCAAGGAGCGAATGCGGGGATCCACGACATCCCGCGGACCCGTCACTCCGGTGACGGAAATGCAATAAACAAACCCTGTCGCCCTCCGGACAATTTTCTGAAGCCTCTCCTCGCGCGTCGTAGGGGCAACGAGAGGAATGAAAGAAACTTTCTGGCGGTGCAAAAGCTCCCTTAAATCATCTCCCTCCTCGTAGGGAAGATCCACGATGATTGCCCCCTTAAAACCTCGCAGAGCCAGTTCTCTGGAAAACTTCTCCGCCCCATACTGCAGCACCGGATTGAGGTAGGTCATCAAAACAAGGGGCACCTGTTTGGGGAGTTTCTTCATGATTGTCTCTCCCAGAGCAAGAACCTTTTCCAGGTTCACACCTGCAGCCAGGGCACGCAAGGAGGCTGCCTGGATTACCGGTCCATCAGCCAGGGGGTCGGAGAAGGGTACGCCCAACTCGAGGCAATCGGCGCCTCCTGCCACCAGCGCTTCGGCCCAGAGCACCGTTTTTTCCAGGTCGGGGTCGCCCGCGCAAAGGTAGGCAACCAGCACTTTTTCGGCAAGCGGGCCCCGGAACGAAAAGAAGTTACCCTTCTGGCAAGAATCGATCAAAGGTCCCTCCCCCTTTCCCGGGCAACGACCTCGACATCCTTATCACCACGTCCCGAAAGATTCACCAGAATAATTTTTTCCCTGCTCAAAGCAGGCGCGAGCTGGCAGGCATAGGCAAGGGCATGGGCGCTTTCCAAAGCAGGCAAAATTCCTTCTGTTTCGCTCAGTAAAGAGAAGGCAGCAAGGGCCTCGCGGTCGGTTACCCCGACATAGGTAACCCGGCCGCAGTCTTTCAGGTAACTGTGCTCGGGTCCAACCCCCGGATAGTCCAGCCCTGCCGCAAGGGAGTAGGCCTCCTGAATCTGCCCCCATTCATCCTGGAGGAGATAGCTGTAAGAGCCGTGCAAAACCCCGGGCTTTCCCCTCTGCAAACTGGCAGCGTGCTCACCTGAGTTCAAACCTTTCCCTGCACCCTCGACCCCGATCAGGTCAACCCCGGAGTCCAGAAGGGGGGCAAAGATGCCCAGGGCGTTGCTCCCTCCTCCCACGCAGGCAATCACATAGTCGGGAAGGCGCCCCCACAACTCCTGGGCCTGGGTCTTTACCTCTTCCCCGATCACACTTTGGAAATCCCGGACCATCATGGGGTAGGGGTGAGGGCCCACGGTGGACCCGATCAGGTAGTAAGTGGTCTCCACATTTGTAACCCAGTCTCGCATTGCCTCACTTGTCGCGTCTTTCAGAGTGCCCCTGCCGTGGGGAACCGGGATCACCCGCGCCCCCAGGATTTCCATGCGCAGAACGTTAAGGCGCTGCCGTTCGATGTCGTGGACCCCCATAAAAACTTCACATTGCAACCCCAAAAGAGCCGCCACCGTGGCCGTTGCAACACCGTGCTGCCCCGCTCCGGTTTCCGCAATAATTCGGGTTTTCCCCATCCGGCAGGCCAGAAGCCCCTGCCCCAGGGCGTTGTTGATTTTATGAGCACCTGTGTGGTTGAGGTCCTCCCGCTTCAGAAAGATTTGGGCCCCTCCCAGCCTCTCCGTGAGCCGGCGGGCATAGTAAATCGGAGTGGGGCGGCCCACGTAATCCCGCAGATAAGCGGACAGCTGCTCGTGAAATGAGGAATCGGCCCGGGCCTCCAGGTAGGCCCTTTCCAGGTCTTCAAGGGCCGCCCAGAGGGTTTCGGGAACATACCTTCCCCCATATTTTCCAAATCGTCCCCGGCTGTCTGGCAGAGTTCGTGTTGCTGCCATATCTGCTCCTCCCTTCATTCCGTACCGGATCTCGCCAAACCCAGAAAAGAGCGCATCTTAGCAGCAGGATTTTGAGCGCGCATAAATGCTTCGCCAATCAAGACCCCGTCCACCCCGGTTCGGGCGATCCGCTCCCAGTCTGATCTGGTTTTAATCCCGCTTTCGCTGATGCTCAAACACCCTGCAGGAACCAGTTTTTTTAATCTTTCAGTAGTTGCAAGGTCGATCTCAAAGGTTTTCAGGTTCCGGTTGTTAATGCCAATAACCTGCGTTCCCGACTCGAGCGCCCGCGCCAGCTCCTCCTCATTGTGGACCTCAACAAGGGGGGCCATGCCCAGAGAGGCCGTAAGAGCAACAAACTCCCGCAATGTCTCAAGAGAAAGCAGAGATGCAATAAGGAGCACGGCATCCGCGCCCTGGATCCGGGCCAGGTAGATTTGAACCGGATCAATGATAAAATCTTTGGCTAAAACTGGAAGGTGAGTCAACTTTTTTACTTCTTGCAGCAGTTCTCCCGAACCCAGGAAAAACCGGGGCTCGGTCACCACGGATAAGGCGGAGGCTCCGCCTTCCCCGCAGGCATGCACGTATTGTGAGGTGTTCAGGTTCCGGCAGAGAATCCCCGCAGATGGGGAAGCAACCTTGATTTCCGCAATCAACCTCATGGGTGCTCCTTTATCCCGCCGGAGGGCGCTGGTAAAGTCCCTCACCGGGGGAGCCTGGGCCAGTCCTGCGGCAAGTTCTTGAGGGGAAAGGCGGGCCGAATATTCGTTGACATCGATCCGGCGGGCCGCAACAATTGCGTTCAGCACGGAAGGCACCTCCCCGTAAAGGCTTTTAAGGCTTCAAACTTCGCAAGGGCGGCGCCCCGGTCGATGCTTTCCGCCGCCAGGGCAATTGCCGTTTCCCAATCCGGCGCCTTTTCTGCCGCCAGCAAAACTGCAGCACTGTTGAGTAAAACCACATTCCGCCGGGTGCCCGGCGCCCCCTGGAGCACTTCATAAAAGATCTTTGCGTTTTCCTCCGGGGAACCCCCAATCAGTTCCTCAAGACTCCCCAGGGGCAGTCCCACTTCTTCCGGGTGCAGATAATAAGTTAACAGGCCCCCGGGCTTCACTTCGGTAATTTTTGTGGGACCGGTAATCGAGATCTCGTCCAGGCCGTCGCTTCCGTGCACCACCAGCGCCCCACGGCACCCCAGGCGCCGCAGGGCGTCGCCAACCAGCTCGGTCAAATCGGCGCGATAAACCCCGACCAGCTGGACCTCCGCACCTGCAGGGTTCGTCAGGGGGCCCAAAATGTTAAAAACGGTCCGGATTCCCAGTTCCCGCCGGGGGCCGAGGGCATAGCGCATCGCCTGGTGAAACAACGGCGCGAAGAAGAAGGCGATTCCGACTTCCCGGAGGCAGGCAACCGTTGTCTCAACTGGAAGGTCGATCTTTAACCCCAGGGCCTCCAGAAGATCGGCGCTCCCCGTTCTGCTGGAAACGGAACGGTTGCCGTGCTTTGCCACTGGAAGCCCCGCTCCCGCCACAACAAAGGCCGTGATCGTGGAAATGTTAAAGGTGTGCCTGCCATCCCCACCGGTTCCGCAGGTATCGACAACAGGCCCGGGCAGAGGGGGAATTTTAACCGGAAAGGCGCGGCTCCGAATTGCCCGGGCAAATCCTGAGACTTCTCCGGGCGTTTCCCCCTTCATCCTTAAAGCAACCAGCAGGGCGCCGATCTGGGTGTTGGTGAGATTGCCCTGCATCAACTCACCCATCACCAGTTCCGCCTCTTGTTCGGAAAGATGCTCGCAGGCAATCACCTTTTCCAGCAGGTCCCTAATCACCTGGCCGTCCCTCCCTGCAGAAAAATAGTTTTTGGCTGTTTTCCCGCCTCTAATGAGGCAAGCAACGCTGCAGCTTTGTTGCAGGTTTCTTCATACTCCCGCTCGGGCTCAGAATCCGCAACAATCCCGGCTCCAGCCTGGGCGTAAAAATATCCGTCCTTAATCAGAATCGTTCTGATGGCGATGCAGGTATCAAGGCCTCCTGTAAAGCTTAAATAACCGACCGCTCCCGCATAAACCCCCCGGCGCTGGGGCTCCAGTTCTTCGATAATTTCCATCGCCCGGATCTTCGGGGCACCGGAAACGGTGCCTGCAGGAAAAACGGCTTTTAAGGCGTCGCAGACGGTATGTTCGGGGGCCAGTTCGCCGCGCACCTCGGAGACCAGGTGCATCACGTGGGAATAGCGCTCGATTTCGAGAAACACCGGCACTGTTACCGAACCGTAGCGGGAAACCCGGCCCAAATCATTCCTCCCCAAATCGACCAGCATTACGTGCTCCGCCCGCTCCTTCTGGCACCGGCGCAGTTCTTCCTCAAGCCGGAGGTCTTCCTCCCTGTTTTTTCCGCGGGGGCGCGTTCCCGCCAGGGGACGGGTGATCAGGAGGTTTCCCTGGCACTTGAGGAGCATCTCAGGGGAAGAGCCGATGATCTGCATCTCCGGAAAGGCCAGGTAAAAAAGGTAGGGCGAAGGGTTCACCCGGCGCAGGGTGCGGTAAAGGAAAAAGGGGTTTCCTCGAAAAGGAGCCTTCATCCGCTGCGAAAGTACAACCTGAAAAATGTCTCCTGCTTCAATGTACTGCTTGGCAAGGCGGACGCGCGCCAGAAACTCATGCCTCGTAAGGTTGCTTTCAACCCGGCCCGTTTGAAAAGCTGCGGGTACCCGCCCTCTCAAATCAACCGGGCGCCGCAAGGCGGTTAAAATCTGCGCCTCCAGGCGGGCCAGCAGGTCCTTTCCCTGCGAAGAAAACCCCCTTCTCCCTTTTTCATCAAGAACAATGATCTTAATCAAGCCCTGCACGTGGTCGAAAACGATCACGGCCCTGCTCAAGATCAAATAACAATCAGGAATCCGAAGGTCATCTGCCGCTTTTCTGGGAAGACGTTCGTAGTAACGCACAAAATCGTAGCCGAAGCAGCCTACGGCACCTCCAACAAAGGGAGGAAGGGGTTCTTCGCTCTCGACCCGAAACCGGGCAAAAAACCGGGCAAGAACTGTCAGGGGATCCCGCTTGAAAATAATCCTGCGCCTTCCCTCTTGAACTTCAACATACCCATCCTGCGCGCGCAGAATGGCAAAAGGAAGATAACTGATAAAGGAATAGCGTGCGATGTGCTCCCCCCCTTCAACACTTTCCAGGAGGCAGGCAGGCGGGTGGGGGCGCAGTTTTGCAAAAAGAGAGACAGGTGTTTCGCAGTCGGCAGCGATTTCCCGAACGAGAGGCGACAGGACCCTTGGCTTTTTGGGATTGTGCCCGGAAAAGAAAAAACCAGTGCCCAAATGGGCGCTGGTTTTGTTCCCAAGACGCCTCATCTCGACTTTCTCTCCTTTCTCATCTCAGCTCAGCTCATCTCGATATTCTCTTTTCAGGTAGAAGAACCGGCCCTACTCTTCTAAGGTAATTGCCTCTTCAGGGCACTCCTCGACGCAGGTTTCGCACGCCGTACAGTCGTCAGGACGCACAACCTTGGACTTTTCGTTTTCGATTTCGAAAACTTCACTCGGACAAACATCCACACAGGTCCCACAACCGGTACACTTGTCGAGATCAACTTTCGGCGGCATCCTTTTTCTCCTCTCCCCTTTGATAAAATTAAAAGGCACCGTTTTGATAATAGCAAGACTGAAAAAGATCTGTCAACTGTTTTTTGCATTTTAAATATGGAGGTCCGGTCGCAGTTTCACCGCCTCCCCCAGATAAACATGCCGCACTTCCGCTTGAGAGCGCGGGAGATAGGCGTGAACCAGAACCCGAATACACTTTTCCAGGGAGCCGGGGACGGGTATTTCCGTTGTGCAGAGGAGAGGAACCATCGTCCAGCCCAACTCCCGGGCCGCTTCTGCAGGAAAAGCGGCATTCAAATCAACGGAAACGGAAAAGATAATGCTGATGATATCCTCAATTTTAATCTCGTTTTCCTTGACAATTAACGTGAGCAGTTCTTTTGTGGCTTCACAGATCACGCGCGGCGAATTTTCCGGCACCGTTACGGCCCCCCGGATTCCCCGGACCCAAACCTCTCTCACCCTCAACCCTCCTTAAGGAACGGCCCGGTGGCCCAGACCAATTGCAACCTCGTCCAGATGAAGGAGCCCGATCCCGAAAAAAACGGCGACGCTGATGTGGTCCTTGTAGCGCGCAATTCCCATCTTTCCCCCCACATTAAAACCGATCGCCTTCGGGCTGATCTGGCTTAAGGCCTCCCTTGCAGCCCCGGCAACCGCCCCCTCGTCGCTGTGTGTTTCCTTAATCACTCCCTCCCTTTTTGCAGCAACAATGGCCCGCTCGATGAATTTCTTCACCGAACTGATAAATTCTCCACCCAGGTCAACAGCAGCAGTTTTAATGCCCAGCCTCGCAAACTCAGCCTTTTTCCTTGCTTCTTCCTCCCGGGTTTCTGTCAGGGCCATCAGCACCGCAATAGCAGCGACCTGCCGGCTTCCGTATTCGCTCAAGTTCACCACCTCAAAAACCTCTATTTCAGCTTCACCTTACCCATCGATACCCGTGTGCCGTTGGTTTCGATCAGGCAATTAACCCGGGGCCAGCTTACCTCCGGAGAAACTTTTGAAACCCGAAAAGCTAAAGGAGAGACGTAAGCGGAAGCATCAATCTGGATTTCGTCACCTTCCCGGACCTTGACCCAAACTTTTCGTTCCTTAAAACTTGCCACCGGCCGCCCGTTGACAAGCACCGCAGCGCGAGGAAGGGAAAAATATCCGACTGCCGTGATCTGGACCTTCCCCAGGCGTTCTTCCCCCTGGACAAGAGCAGGAAGCCCCTTGTCCGGCCAGGCAACTCCCTCCAGGCGTTCTGCAAAGCTTAAGTAGAATCGAAAGGGCTCCCTTGTAAACATCAGCTGCAAAGTCACAAGGCCGAGAAAGCAGATAATTAAGAAACCCTGCAGGCCCCTTTCCCATTTCTCCAACAGGTCAAAGAAATTTTCCGGCACTTTTATTCCCCCAATTCCTGGCGCATCATAAGCTATGATCTTGTTTACGCATTTGGCCTGTTCTTTATGCAGGGCAGCTATTTTTCTTCTCCGGAGAGAAAAGCGTTCTCATCCACAAAGAGATCCCCCAGTTCTCCCATGATCGCCTCGATATCCTCCGACTCCAGCCCCAGCAAAGAAAGCGCTTCCGGGGCAAGGGGGTAGTACAAACCATCGCCCCCCAACCCGATTCCCATCATCATGCAGATGGCATCTGCAAGGTGCACGAGAGCAGCAAGCTTCTGGTTTTCCTTCGCCAGCTGGGGGTTGTGGTGAAAGGCAATCGCCTCCACAAGGGGAACGGGCAAATTCCATTTATCGGCCACTTTCGAGCCGATTACCGCATGGGTAAACCTCAAAATTTCCTCTTCCGCCTGGATAAAGGGGATTTGTGCTTCATGCACCTTTTCGATGATTTCTTCAAAGGCTTCCCTTACGTAAACGCTCAAGATAACCTTGCCGATATCATGCAAAAGCCCTGCGATAAAAGCCTGATCGGGGGACGGGAACCGGACGCGCCGGGCCAGGGTCCTTGCCGCCATCGCACAGGCGATGGAATGACGCCACAATTCACCCCGCCCCAACTGGTAGCCCGGCACCTCCTTGCAGAGCAAACTGTGCACCGAAACCGCAAGAACCAAATTTCTGATGGTGTTAAATCCCAAAATTATAATTGCTTCGACAATGGTGCCGATCCGGCGGGGAAACCCGTAATAAGCAGAGTTTGCCAGCCGGAGCACCTTTGCCGTGAGCGCCTGGTCCTGGCAGATCACATCATTCAGTTCTTTGACGGTTGAATTAGGATCCTCGGTAAGCTTTAAGACCCGGGCCACGATTTGGGGCAAAGCAGGCAGATCCCTGACACGCTGCGCAATCTGATCGGGAGAAACCTTCACCATGCCACCACCTTTTGGGTGCCTCGCAGCTTCCCTTTAATTATTGCCTGCGCTCAGGATTTCCCAAGCGCAAATTACTTGGAAGCCAGTCTTTTTTCCAGGTAAAGGCGGTAGGTCCGCAGCTCCTCGTTCATTTTATAGATAATCCGCTCAATCTCATGCCTGTCTAAAGTAAGTTCAGGTGGCTGAAGCACCTCTATTTTCCGAAACTCTTCCCTTAAAAGAAAGGGAAGCACATCTTCGATGGTATCCGCCTCCATAATAAACTCAATGGGCGCATAGGCCACATCCCGGCCCGTACCGTCATCCCTGATTGTGTAAATCTCACCGTTCGTATTAATCTCCTCGATGCGGACACCCTGGATGGGGATGTTGCGCAGCAAAATTGCCTTTTGCTCCCTGATTTCTTCCGCAACCTGCTCCCCCTCTTTTCCCCTCCAGAAAACGCGGCCGGATTTGCCTTCCCCCCGGTAGTCAAAACGAACCTTCAAGCGGAGCTTCTGGTGGTTTCTCTCACCCATTTACCTTCTTTCTAACCTCCCCTAGAAAAATACTCCAACCCTCAAAGTAAATTTCGCCCTCCGCCCCATAAACTCCTCTTCAGGACTAATATTCAATCCCGCGCCGGCTGGGAATTCCCCTCTGAAAGGGGTGTTTAACCAGAGTCATTTCGGTCACCAGATCCGCCCGCGCGATGATCTCCGGGGGGGCGTGGCGCCCCGTGAGGATAACTTCAATCTGGGCAGGCTTTTTGGCAAGCAGTGCAAGAACTTCGTCCACCGAAAGGAGCTCGTAATAAAAAGCGTTGTTGATTTCGTCGAGAATGACAAGGTCGTACTCTTCAGAACAGATGGCCTCCTCCGCGGCCCTTAAGGCTAACCGGGCAAGTTTTCGGTTCTCCTCTGTGGCTTTTCCTTTTTCTGTAAAGCACTTCCCGCACCCCCGGCAGTCTGCCTCCCCCTGTCTGATTAAGGCGCTGTAGGGGCAGGTAACCCCGTACTGGCGAAAGACAAGGTAGGGGTATAGCCTTTGTGCCGCAAACAACTCCCCGGTATAGGCCCCTCCTTTTAAAAACTGAATTACACAGACCCGGAAGCCGTGTCCGATGGCGCGCAGGGCAAGACCCAGAGCAGCGGTTGTTTTGCCCTTGCTATTTCCCGTATAAACCTGAATAAGACCTTTTTCCAGACGCGGTCTCGGCATTGCTCTTCTCCTTTCCCAAGCTGTGGATCACCTGATAAACGGCTTGCTGGTCGGGAAGACAGGATAAACCCTGCTCCCGGAGGGACGCTGCCAGGCAAACTGCCCTTCCCCCGGTGTAATCCCGCTCCGGCAGATGTTCAAAATCCACCAGATAGCAGCGTTTTTGAGAGGCAAGAAGAGGTTCAAGGATCTGGAGGTTGGGAAGGTTGCCGTAACCGAAGGGAATCTCAAGAAGGAAAACCGCATCGGCGGCGCGGGCCAGCCTTAAATTTGCCTGATATGCAGCACGCCCAACCGGAGAAAAGGGCTTCTCCTCGGCAACAGGGAGGCCAAGGGCCCGTGCCACCTCCCAATCCGTATCCATAATATTCAGCACCCCCGCCGAAACGAGGTACCCCATTCTCGTCAGCTGACCCATTAAAGGCGCTCCAACGCCTCCCCCGCAAATAAGATGGAGGTGAAGCTGGGGAAGAGAAGGTTTTTCCCTGTCAGGCTGGGGTAAAAGCACAACCTGGGGCATGCCTGTTAAAGGATGTTTGATGACCAGGGCGTCGGTCCGGTAAACTGCCCGGATCGTTTCCCTGGTAAGCACCCTTTCGGGAGTTCCTGCCGCGAAAATTTTTCCCTCGTGCAAGAGAACCAGCTGGTCGCAGAACTGTGCTGCCAGGTTCAGATCGTGAAAAACGGCAAGTACCGTCAGCCGCCGCCGGGTGTTGAGGGTCTTCAGCACTCCCAGGATCTCCAGCTGGGAGGTCAAATCAAGGTGAGTGGTCGGCTCGTCCAGTAAAATAACTTCCGGCTCCTGAGCAAGCGCCCGGGCAAGAATCACCCGCTGCCGCTCCCCTCCGCTGATTTCGAGAATGCTGCGGTCCCTCAGGTGCCAGCAGTTGGCAGCTTCCATGGCCTCCCTGACAAGCGCGAAATCCCGTTTGCTTTCCCGGGCAAACCTTCCCAGATGAGGATGGCGCCCCATCATCACCACCTCGTACGCGGTGAAAGGGAAACTCACGCTTGTTTCCTGGGGAACTACCGAAACCTGCCGGGCCAGGGCGCGCCTCGAAATTTTATCCAGTTCTTCTCCGTTGAAAAGAACAACTCCCCGCCTCGGCTTCAAAGTAGCCGCAAGGGTTTTCAAAAGGGTAGATTTTCCGGCGGCGTTGGGGCCGATTAAACCAAGGAAAATACCGCGCGGAACAACCAGGCTCACCCCCTGAAGGGCAGGGTGGGCTTTGTAGCGGCACTCCACGTCATGAACTTTGAGCACTGCCTCCATCTTTCAAGCAACTCCCTGGTGAATAAACTGAATTAAACCCTTAAAAGCCCCGGCGCTTCCGGGTTCGCAAAAGATAAACAAAAAAGGGGGCACCCAAAAAAGCGGTAACCACCCCCACCGGAAGTTCGACAGGCGCCAGCATTGTTCGAGCGATGGTGTCTGCCCAAATTAAAAAGATTCCCCCTCCCACCGCAGAAACGGGAAGGAGAACGCGGTGGTCGGGACCCAAGAGAAGCCGCACCAGGTGCGGGACGATCAGCCCCACAAAACCGATTGTCCCTGCCAGGGCCACAGCAATGCCTGTCAGGAGGGTGGCAAGCAAGAGCAAAATCCGCTTGGTTTTCTCCACCGCCACCCCCAGCTGTCCTGCCGTTTCCTCACCAAAAGTCATGATGTTTAATTCCCGCCCGAAGAAGCAGATGAGGGTGATGCCGCCAACCAAGTAGGGTAAAGTGTAGATCAGGTATTCACTCCCCCGGAGAGCAAGATTCCCCATCAACCAGTAAATAATCTGGTGGAGGTTTTCCCCGGCAACAGTGAGCAGGTAGGAGAGAATTGCGGACATAAAGGAACTCATAATCACTCCTGCAAGAATCAGAGTTTCCACCGCCAGGTACCCCTCAATCTGGGCCAGGTAGTAAACCAGAACCCCCGTGACCAGCGCCCCCAGAAAGGCGGCAAGGGGGAGCCCTGCCGCCGCCAGCGTGGAACCGGGACGGAGGATAATTAAAGTGAACGCCGCCCCTACTGCCGCCCCGGAAGAGACCCCGAGCGTATAGGGATCTGCCAAAGGGTTTCGCAAAAACCCCTGGAGCGCAGCCCCGGCCGTTGATAAAGCAGCTCCCACAAAAAGAGCAAGGATCACGCGCGGGAGGCGGATCTGGAGGATAATCACCTGGACCGCAGGGTCCACGCCGGAATGAATAAAGGCCGTCCCGCCCGTAAGATAAGAAAATAATACCTTTAACGCCGTCCAGGGGGTTACCGCCGCGCTTCCCAGGGTGATGCTGAAGACAACGGTAAAAATGAGCAGCAAGAAAAGGATGAGCAGAGAAAAGAGCAGGCGGTAAAACCAGTTGGTTCCGGACATCTCATTCATCCCGGGCTTTTTCCGGGAAAATTTCTGGGTAGAAAGCCTTTGCAATTGCTTCCACGGCCTCGGCCGCACGGGGGCCCGGCCGGTTGATTAAATTGGGGTCAAGCTGGGAGATAATGCGATTGTTCTTGACGGCCTTGATCTGTTCCCAGCCGGGGCGCTTCTTGAGGACCCGTCCGACATCCACGTAGTAACTGTCGGGAGCAAGGATGATATCTGGATTCTTTTCTACCACAGCCTCGCTGCTGTACATCTGGTAGCCCTGAAGGTCTCCCGCGATATTGATCCCCCCCGCCAGCCTCACCAATTCGTCTATAAAGGTACCGCTCCCTGCTGTAAAAAGGGGATCATCTCCTACCTCAATAAAAACCTTCGGGCGCTGAGATGCAGTCAGGCCTGCCAGCTTCCTCTGAACCTCGTTGATTTTGGATTTCATCCTCTCCACGATCCTTCTTCCGGCGTCCTCGGTGCCGGTGACCTGAGCAACCATTAAAATGGCCCGGTAGACCCCTTCCATGCTCTCAGGTTCGACGCACAGGACGGGAATCTTCAATTTGCGCAGCTTGATCACCGCATCTTTGTTGAGGGTCCATTTCGCCAGAACCAGATCCGGCTTTAAAGCTACGATTTGCTCTATATTCGCCTGAAGATCGCCCACTTTGGTTTTTCGCCTCGCCGCCGGAGGGTAATCGCAGTACGTTGTAACGCCAACAACCCTGTTTTCCAGGCCCAGGGCAAAAAGAATTTCCGTGTTGCTGGGGGCAAGGGAAACAATCCGCTTTGGAAAACCGGTAAACTCCAGAAGAGCACCCGAATCGTCCCTGACCACAACCGGGGCGGCGGGACCCCTTGCTTCTCCTCCCTCCTTTTGTTCAACCCGGCAGCCGCCTGAGTAAAAGCTCAGGCAAAAAAGGAGAAAAACTGCCGCGGCACGAAAAAAGAAAACAGGCCCTCTTCCTCCGCGCTTCATCCCGAAAAAACCTCCCAGGTTAATGCAGGTCTAAAACTAATTCTACTCTTCTCGAGGTTTATCCTGCCTTGAACTGCCTCTCAAGGCAATCTTTTTCAGGCGAAGCACCTCTCCGGGTGTAAGGAAACGATACTGGCCGGGCCGCAGTCCCTTGAGATCGAGAAAAGCAAGCCTGGTGCGCTTCAGCTCGAGAACGGGATGGCCGACGGCCTCGCACATCTTCCGAACCTGGCGCTTCTTTCCTTCCCGCAAGCTGATCTCAAGACAGGCCCGATCCTCAAACTGCTTCAGCAATCTGACACGCGCCGGGGCGGTCTTGCCTTCGGGGAGAAGCACTCCCCGCCTCAGCTGCGCTAAAGCTGCCGGGTTGGGCCTGCCTCTGACAAGAGCCTGGTAGGTTTTCCAGACTCCGAACCTGGGGTGAGTTAAAAGATATGCAAGTTCCCCGTCATTCGTTAAAAGAAGCAAACCGCTCGTATCCAGATCGAGCCTTCCCACAGGAAAAAGACGCACCCCAGGAAGATGAACGAGGTCCGTCACCTTAGGCCTCCCCTGGGGGTCCTCAACCGTAGAGATGTAACCCTTGGGCTTATAAAGAAGAAGAGAAACGTAATTTTTACATGTATCGACCTTTTTTCCATCCACGCAGATCGCGGCCTGTGCCGGGTCCACCTTCATCCCAAGCGTCGCCACTTCTCCGTTGACCCGGACCCTTCCGGCCCGGATCAACTCTTCGCAGGCGCGCCGGGAGCCAACTCCCGCCCTTGCCAGCACTTTTTGGATTCGCTCCAGGGTAATCTTCAATCTGCCCTCCTGTCAGCTCAAGTAAGAGCCGCCAGGCGGTGTGCAAACTCCTCAAGGCTTCCGGCCAGTTTTCCCAGTTGCTCAATGGTCGCCGCGACCTGTTCGGTTGCCGCTGCCTGGCGCTCGCTTACTCCGGCCGTTTCTTCGATCCCTTTTATTATTTCTCCCACAGATTTTTCTATATTGCGCAGGATCGCTTCGATCTGCTCGGCAGACGCCCCGCTGTCCTCTGCAAGCTTCCGCACCTCATTGGCAACAACGGCAAAGCCGCGTCCGTGCTCCCCCGCCCGGGCCGCTTCAATTGCAGCATTCAACCCCAGGAGTTTGGTCTGGGTGGCAACTTTCTTTATAAAATCAAGCACCTCTCCTGTATCCTGAACATGGCGCCTTGCAGTGCCGGCGATCGCACCCAGGTTCTGCCCCTGAACGGCGAGGTTTTCCGCCCCTCCCGCCAGTTCCTGAACGGTTGCCGTGATCTGCCTCACATTCTCGTTCAGCTCATCCGCCATGGCGGCCAGTTGCTGGGCCCGGGCATGGAGTTCTCTGATCATGGCCTCCTTTGTATCAACCATTGTCATCATCAAGCGCGCCGCATGGGCATCCACAACAGTCGTTTCTTCCCTCTTCTTGCTGTGCAAAAGCTCCTGAACCTTGGGATTTCCCGTTGCCTCAATTATGATATCCAAACGCGGCTGCTGCAAAAGCTCCAAACAGTCAGTAAAAGTTCTGATGCCAAGCTTCCGCGCCAGTTCCATCCCTGGAGCATTTTCGTTCAAATCGGCAATCCCGACCACCTTCACCTCCGGAAGCCCATGGGTCGCCCTCAGGACTGCGCTTCCACCTTTACCTGCCCCAACGATCCCCACATGAATCATATTCCCCCCCTCCCGCTGAAGAAAATTCGCCATTTTTCTCCCATTTCCTTCTCAAACCACAACAACTGATAATTTTCAGCCAAATAAATGACGGCAGATCAAGAGGGAAGCAAACAATCCCGTTAAATCAGCAAGCAGGCCCAGCGCCACCGCGTGGCGGTACCGCTTCACTCCAACCGAACCGAAATAGATGGTCAGAACGAAAAAGGTGGTATCCGTAGTTCCCTGCATTACGGAGGCAAGCCTCCCGATGAAGGAATCAGGACCATGGGTCTTGATCAACTCGGTGGCAATGCCCAGAGCACTGCTGCCGGATAGGGGGCGCATCACCGCGAGGGGAAAGACCTCGGCAGGCAGCCCCAGAAGTTCCAGCAGAGGGGCGAGAAACCGCGTCAGAAGCTCCATTGCCCCCGAGACCCGGAAAACCTTAATTGCTACGAACATTGCAACCAGGTAGGGAATGATGCGGACGGCAGTATAAAAACCTTCAGACGCCCCCTGGATAAAAGCCTCGTAAACAGGGACGCGGCGAACCCACCCCAGGAAAAGAAAGGTAAAAAAAAGAGCCGGAATCGCCCAGCGGGAGACCTGGTTGAGAATTAACTCTAGCACTTTTTTAACCTCCGGAACCTGGCGCGCAAAAAATTGCGCCACAAGAAATCAACCGCAAGGACGAAAACCATCGAAAACCCTGTGGCAAAAATGGTGGGCCCCACAATTTCGGTGGGATTATGTGAACCCGCAGCAACCCGGACCCCAATCATCGTTGCCGGAATTAAGGTAAGACACGAAGTGTTTGCCGCCAGAAAGGTGCACATCGCATCAGAGGCTGTATCAGGATGGGGGTTGAGCTTCTGGAGTTCTTCCATCGCTTTCAACCCGAAGGGGGTCGCGGCATTTCCCAAACCGAGAATGTTGGCGCTGATATTCATAATGATTGCACCCAAAGCAGGGTGGCGGGGGGGAACCTCGGGAAAGAGAAGAACGGTCAAAGGGCGGACGAGGCGGGCAACAAGGCGGATCAGGCCGGCCTGCCTGGCAATCTCCAGCATCCCCAGCCAGAGCGCCATCAGACCGATCAAATCTAGACACATCCTTACCCCTTCGTTTGCCCCCTTAAAAAGCGTCTCCGTGACCAGTTCGATTCTTCCATTCAGGGCCGCAACTGAAATCCCACCCAGAAGCAAGAAAAGCCAGATCAGGTTGAGCATTTACTTTCCCTCCTCCAGTCTCTCCCTATCTCACCTTTATGTAGGAAAGAAAATAAATAGACCACCTGTTTGTCAGGACGTAAACTGCGCGAAGCTTGGGAGCTGGGATTTCAAGAAAAATTTGACGTAGCCGAGCAGAATTGACCAGAAGGAGGGTTTAACCGGGACATCGGCTCCGGCAACAAGTTTTACCTCTCCAATTTTTTTGCCCTTTAAATAAATCCGGTAGGAGCCGAGCAGATCCCCCTTCTTCACAGGAGCCTGCACCCGTTTCAAAGTTTTTACTCTTACATCCAGCATTTTCTCCTCCCCGGGGCGCAACGCCATAATGACATCACGCTCTGGTTTCGCTTCAACGAACCTGGAGCGGCCCTTTACTACCCTCACCTTGCCCTGGGTCTGGTTCCTTCTCTCCAAAAGAACACCCCGATACCGGGAGAACCCGTAATCAAACAGGGCTTCGACATCTTCGTAAACCTGGGGTGAATTAAGAACAACGGCAATCAACCTCAGCGACCCCCGCCGGGCGGCTCCCACCAGGCAGTTTCCGGCTTTTTTTGTGTAGCCGGTCTTTACCCCCACCGCGCCCGGGTAGCGGTAAAGCAACCTGTTTTTGTTGATCAAGAGCCGGTTCCAGGGGTGTCCCGGCCAGGGAATCGCCATCTCCCTGGTGGCAACAATCTCCCGAAAAAGTGGAACCAGAAAGGTTTGCCGGGTCAAAACGGCAAGGTCGTAAGCAGAAGTATAATGGCCGGGGGCTTCCAGGCCGTGGGGATTTGCAAAATGCGTATCCTTCAAGTTCAGCTCCCGGGCGCGCCGGTTCATCATCTCTACAAAGGAGCGCTCGGTTCCGGCAACACTCTCCGCCAGGGCCACCGCCGCGTCGTTGGCCGAATTCAGCATGAGGGCGTAAAGCAGCTCCCGCCTGCTCAATACCTCGCCGGCTTCCAGCCAGATCGAACTCTCCCCTGTTTCCGCCGCTTTTCTGCTGATCCGCACCTTTTGTTCCAGGTGGCCGTTTTCCAGGACCAAAAGGGCGGTCATGATCTTCGTTAAACTGGCGGGAGACATTCTCTGTCGGGCATTCTTTTCGAAAAGAATGCGACCAGATCCTTCATCCAGCAGGATTGCTGCCGCCCCTTTAATTTCGGGATAATCATGGCCGGAAATTTCTTCTGCAGAACTGCTGGAGATAAAAACAAAAAAAAGCAGAAAGAAGCAGGGCAATTTCCGCCGCACTACTCCACTCAACTCCTGAGGCTGAATAATTCTGCAGCATCTCGGAAATTCCTGCCGGCAACACAGAATGGCTCCAAACAAAAAACCGAAGCAGAAGCGAAATCTGGAAAATAAAAAGAGCCCGTCCGGCCTTCCAGCAATAAACCAGGCTTTTTGGAACCATCCGGGCTGCCGTGCAACCACTCTTCCTTATTATGATGTTACAGGCTCACGCTGGATAAAACTCTGAAACCTTTCCAGTAGCGTTGGTGCCAGATCAATCAGGCGGTCAACGACAGGGTTTCCATCAACAGGTAAAAGGCGAACCTGGTTGTGCCCAACAACCAGAAAACCTACCGGCTGGACGGAAACACCCCCTCCGCTGCCGCCCCCAAAGGGAAAAGCGCCCTCTCCCTCCCGGCGTCCATCAGGTTGAAAATCTGCTCCACCGGCCGCAAAACCGCAGCTCACCCGCGAAACAGGCATGATAACGCTTCCATCCGGGGTTTCCACAGGATCACCAACGATCGTATTGACATCGACCATTTCTTTAATGCTTTCCATCGCCGTCTTCATGAGAGCCTCAATAGGATGATCGGCCAATCCTTCCACCTCCTTGCGCGTCCGGTTTTCCCTTTAATTTTTTTCGCCACACCAGGTATCTCAGGAGTCCAATAATAATATGACCGAAACGGGTTTCCAATATGCACTCGAGCCTGAACTCAAAGCGTGGTTTACCAAAATCAGGAATTACCAGAATTTTGATGCCAGCCGGAGAAATCCTGAGAAATTGAGACAAAATCCCGAGAGCCGACCCTTTCCAGGCCCAGGCCATTCCTGCAATCATCCCCGTTGCCGCGTAATCGGTGAGGCCGACGGTGGTCTCCCAAAAGAAGCGGGAACAAAAACTTTTCCGGAAAAAATCGCGAAGCAGAAAACCAAACTTTTTCAACCTGGAATAATAAAAACGCAGCTCCTGGAACAACAAGAGCCAGCGAGAGCGGGCGATCCGGTGGGGCGGCGAAAAACTCCTCGCCCTTATTTTTCCAATCAGCTTGAGCCGGGAAGAGAGCATCTTCTTTTTTCTCCCTGAAAAAAATCTGGTTCCGATGCCTATCCTCCCGTTGAAGATTCCAATCCTCAAGAGAAGAGACTGCCTCCCTCCCCTCCTCTCAAGCAAAAAACGAACCTGCACCGGCAAGACAAAAAATAAAAAAAACCCTGCCCCCAGCAAGAGGAATATGAAGATGATCAGACCACCGGCACGCAAAAACCCTGGTCACCTCGATTAAAGCAGCATCTCTAACCATAAGTTTTGCGCCTGGTGCAGAAAAGTATACCATTTTTACTTTTCCAAAGCGAAAGAGGTCAAGTTCAGGCCTCTTTCAGAGAATCAAGGGGGGGTAAATCGGAGAGGTCCTTGAGACCAAAATACTCCAAAAACTTCGAAGTCGTCCCGTAAAGAACAGGCCTGCCCGGCCCCTCGCTCCTTCCCACCTCTTTAATCAGCCCCCGCTCCAGGAGGTTTGCAAGGACGTGGTCCACCTTAACCCCCCGGATTGCTTCGATCTTTGCTCTGGTTACCGGCTGGTAATAAGCAATAATGCCCAGGGTTTCGAGGGCGGCCCGGGAAAGGGGAAGCAATTTTTCTCTCCCCTGTCGAAGTTTTTCAATGTATGAGTGATGTTCAGGCCTGGTCACGAGCTGGTAGCCCTGCGCCACCTCTACCAGTCGCAGTCCGTGCCCCGGCCGGTTGTAAAGCTCAGTCAACCGCTCCAAAAAGTGCTTTACATCCTCCGGCGCAAAACCTGTAATCTCGCTGAGCATTTTTACCGAAAGGGGTTCTGATGAAGCAAAAAGAAGAGCATCTATTACCGCCATTGCCTCATCAGGAAAAATGACCGGCATCCTCATCCCTCCCGAGAGTCTTTTCGGAGCCGGCCGGGGTGAGAACAATCTCCCCGCGGCCGTCGCTCTGGTTTACTTTAACCCTTCTCTGGTAAACCAGCTCCAAGAGGGCAAGAAAGGTAACGATAATCTCTTCTCTCGGCGCGGGAGGAGAAAAAAGTTCTGAAAAAAGGAGACCCCCGGGCTTGAGTTGCAGCCGGTTTAAAATATACTCCATCCTCTCCCCGAGATCCACCGGAACCGGCTTGACCTCATAGGGCTCGAAAAGAGGGGGTTTCCGCGCCAGGATCTCTTTTAAGGCCTGAATCAGGCGGAGCAAATCCTCGCGGGCAGCCTGGGGGACAGGCCTCTGCTGAAACAAAAAAGGAGGCCGTTTATGGCACAGCTGCCAGTTCCGGGCACATGCCTCCAGGGTTACGGCTACCTCCCGAACCTGCTGGTAAGTTAAAAGGTTGTGCCCCGGCCCGCCCGCCTCGGCTTCCTCCTGAGGAAAGAAGGAAGAATCGATTTCCATCTCCTCTTCCCGGCAAGGCAGGACCAGCTGAGCCTTAATTGCCAGCAGGGTGGCCGCCAGCACCAGAAACTGGCCCGCCTCTTCGAAGTCTGCAAACTCCGCCCGGGCAAAATACTCGAAAAACTGCTCAACGATCTCGCGTACCGAGATCAAAGCAACCGGCAATTCCTGCCTTTCAATCAACTTCAAGAGAAGGTCCAGGGGCCCCTCAAAGGCCTCTAGCTTGACGCGGTAGTTCAAATCCCATCGCCGCCCGAATCTCTTCCATGGTCTGGCGTGCCCGGAGGCGCGCCTGCTCCCCTCCCTGCCTCAGGACATCCCAGACGTAATCCGGATCTTTTTCCAGCTCGCGGCGCCGCTCCCAGTAAGGAGAGAGGAACTCGATCATCATCTGGGAAAGCTTCTTTTTGCAGGGGACGCACCCGATTTCCCCCCGGCGGCAAACCTGCTCCAGCTCTTCCACCTGGGCCTGGTTAAAAAGACGGTGCAGGGCATAGATTGTACAAACCTCCGGGTGTCCGGGGTCCCGGGCGTGAATCCGGGCAGGGTCCGTCACCATCATCCGCACCTTCTTTTCTATTTCTTCCGGCGTCGCCGCGAGGGGCACTTCGTTCCCGTAGCTCTTGCTCATTTTCCGACCATCTATCCCGGGAATGAGGGCAACCTCGGCCAGGTAAGCCTGCGGCTCGGGAAATATCGTCCTCTTATACAAGTAGTTAAAGCGGCGCGCCACCTCCCGGCACAATTCCAGGTGCGGAAGCTGATCCTCCCCCACCGGAACGAGATCCGCTTTATAAATTAAAATATCCGCAGCCTGGAGGAGGGGGTAACCGAGAAATCCGTATGTGGTAATATCCTTTCCCTGCTCCCGAAACTGTTGAACCTGATCTTTATAAGTAGGGCAGCGCTCAAGCCAGGAAACAGGTGTAATCAGAGAAAAGAGAAGGTGCAGCTCCGCATGCTCCTTTACGTGCGACTGCACGAAGATGGTGCTTTTCTGGGGATCAAGCCCGACCATCAGCCAGTCCAGCACCATCGCCCTGGTGTTTTCCACAATCTGCCCAGGCTCGTCAAAAGCCGTCGTCAGCGCATGCCAGTCGGCAACCATAAAAAAGCAGCGGTGCTTTTCCTGGAGCCTGGCCCAGTTTTCCAGCACGCTTAAATGCCCCAGATGGAGAGGGCCTGTGGGCCGCATTCCGCTCAAGATCGTACTCTGTTTCATCATTCATCCCTTCTCCTGTAAAAAGTTCTTTAATTTAAAAGCCAACGAAAGGAAGTGCAATCCAGCGGGTAATCACACTCATCAGACCGATCAAAAATTTTGCCAGCGGGAGGATGATCCATCCGATAAAACCCGTGAAGATTAAGACCAGCAAGATAAAAGGGCCGTAAACCTCCAGATGCCGATGAAGTTCGGAGGCGGGAAAGATCCCCGCAAGAACCTTTGCGCCGTCCAGGGGAGGAATGGGGATCAAATTAAAAAGGGCAAGGTAGACGTTGATCACGATAACCCCCCGCAGGATTCCCACCAGGGGGTGATCTGTGCCGGTGGGAACCTCGCCGGGCAGAGCAAGGCTCATGATTAAGGCCCCGGTGAAAGCCACGAGAAGGTTCATCAAAGGCCCTGCCAGGGCAACAAGCATCATTCCCCTGCGCCGGTCCCCCTGGAAGTTTAAGGGATTGACCTGAACCGGTTTCGCCCAACCAAAACCTGCAACGAGAAGGAGAAGGAAGCCGAGCGGATCGATGTGAACAAAGGGATTTAAGGTAAGCCTCCCCTGGTAGCGAGGCGTGGGATCTCCCAGCCAGTCTGCGGTTTTGCCGTGGGCAAATTCATGAAAAGTAAGGGCAACAATCACTGCAGGCAACCAGAGGAGGAGCCTGGTTAAACTGAGATCAGGCATGGTCAACCTCGCTTTCAGGGCTTTCCGTTTAAGACTTCCCTCAAGTCCTCTTCGCTTAAAAGCCCGGCAATCTGATCCCACAGTTTAAAAGTTTCGAACCGTTGCAGGATCCCGGCGCGGTTTTTTTCGCGCAGGCACTCCTCAAGCTCATCCTTGATGCGGGCAGGGGGAACCCTTTCAAGAAAATGCTCTGCAACCGCATTTTCAAGGAGGATTTGCGTCTGCCTTTCGAGGCGGTAACCCAGAGCCTGCTCAAGCCTCAAGGCGCGTAAAATCCGCAGAGGATCCTCCACAAAACTGAAGTTGTGAAGCACGCGAATCAAACCTTTAAGCAAATCCCGCTGCCCCCCGAAGAAATCAAGCAGCTGAGCAAAGCAGGGAGGGTTTAGAGCAACAGCTAGAGTGTTAATGGTAAAGTCTCTCCGGTAGAGATCGTGGCGCAGGGAGGAGCATTCTGCCTTGAACTGGGTTGCCGGATACTCGTAAAACTCGGCCCGGGCGAGATTCACCGCAACAGCATAACCAGAGGGAAGCGCAAAAAAGACAGGCTGGAGGCCATCCGGCGAAATCTCCCCTAAAACAGGCTGCTTCAGGTACGCTCCCAGCTTCTGAATAAATTCGAAGCCGCCTTCAACAACGATTTCCAGCCGGGCGCCGGGCTCGCCCCGCAAAAGATCCCTTACAAAATCTCCTGCAAGGTAAACTGAAGCCCCGTGCTTCTCACCGAGCATCCCGCTTTCCCGGAAAAACTCCAGCAGGAATCGGGGCAGGCGCCGCTCCATCAGCCCGGAAATGTTCCAGCTCCTTCCGTACACGACCTGGTCAGCGGCATCTCCGCTTAAATAAAGAATCCGGTAAGGGTGAAGATACTTCCCCTGGTGCAAAACCTTTAGAACATCACTCCGGGAAACAATCCCGAGAATCTGCCCCTCCTGGCCAAGCACAGGCAGCCGTCCAACGTCGTATTCTACCAGAAGCTGCTGAATCTCCGCAAGTGTCGTCTCCGGATGAATCGCCACGATCTGCCTGCTCATGTATCCCTTTACAGGGGCGTGCTCCAGACCATACTGGCGCGCTCTATCCACATCCCGCCTGGAAATCAGCCCTACCAGCCGCCCGTCCTCGACAACGGGCAGTCCGGAGTGGCCGTATCGCAGCATTACCTGGCCTGCTTCCTTCAGGGAGGTCAGGGGTGTAATTGTTTTTACCGGTGTTGTCATGAGATCCCGGGCAAGCGGCCCCGGCTCCGTCTTTTGACGAAGAAAATCATAAAGTTGCCGCTCGATTTCGTCCAGATCGGCATTTCGCACCATGGCAGATGCAGCCTGTTCATGGCCCCCGCCCCGCCAGGCCCCAAGAATTTCGTTAACGCGAAGGAGCTTCGTTTTGCTTCTCGCAACCAGATAAACCCGGTCCACCATTTGCACGAGGGTAAAAATCGCGTCAAAGTCTTCAATCTCGCCGATCTTGTGGGTCAGGAAATCCAACCCCCGGATGTAGTGGTTTTCCCTGGCCTTTGTCACAAAAATCCGCAGCCCGTGAATTACCGAAATCCGCCCTGTTTCAAGCAGCTTTTGCAGCAACCTTCTCTGCTCCGGCGTCAAAGGGTAACCGAGGTAACTGGAGACAACGTTCAAATTGGCCCCGCAGCGCAGCAGAAAGGCTGCAGCCTCCGCGTCCCGCGGGGTCGTGGAAGGAAAGGTAAGAGAACCGGTGTCTTCGTAAATTCCCAGACAAAAAAGGGTGGCCTCTAAAGGGTCAACCGGCAAACCCCTTTTTTTTAAAAGTTCGACCAGGATTGTCGTTGCCGCACCGATCGGTTCAATACAAGAAAAAGCAGCTTTCAAATCCCCGGGGAGGGAAGGATGGTGGTCGTATATGTGAATTTCTTCGGCTCTTGCCGCAAGATCGCGCAGGTTCCCCAGCCTTTCAGAATTTGCAGTATCCACGAGAACCAGCCGCCTGATCCCGGCCGGAGGAAGTTCCGAAACCCTTAACGGAAACCAGACGTCTTTGTAGAGGGCCATATAGCTCCGAACATTGGGCTGGGTGTGACCGCTCAGGACGATTTCGGCGCCGGGGTAAAGCTTGCGCGCCGCAATCATTCCGGCAAAGCCGTCAAAGTCGGTATTGGTATGGGTTGTGATTACTTCCACACGGCCCCCTCCCTGCGCTTCCGGCCCTTTTTGAAACCCCCACTAGCCCCGCGTGCAGCAGGAACGAAGCAAGAGGCGCTCCGGGATAAGGTGATGTTCTATCAGATCTTCATAGGTTTCCCTCGCGACAATGAGATCCGCGTTCCCGTCGCAAACCAGGACAACGGCAGGGCGAGGGAGGCAGTTGTAATTGCTGGACATGGAATAATTGTACGCGCCTGTACAGGAGATTGCCAGAAGATCGCCAGGTTCCACCCTGGGCACAGAAAGGTCCCAGATCAGCATATCCCCTGATTCACAGCACCTTCCCGTAATGGAAACCACCTCCTGCACCGGCTCCTTTGCCTTATTTGCCACCACCCCTTCATATTTCGCCTGATAGAGGGCAGGGCGCGGGTTGTCGGTCATTCCCCCGTCAACGGCCACATACTTGCGAACACCCGGGATTTCCTTGACGGCACCAATTGTATAAACCGTGGTTCCTGCAGGGCCGACAATTGAACGCCCGGGTTCCACGAAGAGCTTGGGACGCGGAAAATCCCACTTCCGGCACGACTCATCCACGCTCTCACGAATGGCGCGGGCATATTCCCCGATCGCTGGAGGGGTATCGCCGGCACTGTAGTAAATTCCAAGGCCCCCTCCCAGGTCCAGTTCTGAGGCGGCCCAACCCGTTTGTTCGCGAACCTCCTGGAGAAAATCCACCATGACGCGGGCCGCCTCCCGAAAGGCATCCAGTTCAAAGATCTGCGAACCGATATGGCAGTGAAGCCCCTTGAGATCGAGGTGATCCGCGGCGAGGGCCCTCCGAACGGCGCGCAAAGCATCCCCGTTTGCGAGGGTAAAGCCGAACTTCGAATCCAGCTGCCCCGTCTTAATGTAGGCATGGCTGTGAGCCTCGATGCCAGGGGCAATCCGCAATAACACCGGGGGGCGACACCCTCTCTCACCGGCCAGGCGGTTGAGAAGCTCCAGTTCGTAGAAGTTGTCGACCACAATCCGGCCCACACCGCTCTCGAGGGCGAACTGCAACTCGGCCGGTGATTTGTTGTTGCCGTGCAGAAAGATCTTCTCGGGAGGAAATTTCGCCTTTAAGGCAACATAAAGCTCTCCTCCCGAAACAACATCGAGCCCCAAACCCTCCGATTCCACGATTTTGCAAATTGCCTGAGCCATAAAAGCCTTTGCCGCGTAAAGAACACCGTCAGGGTTCTCTCCCCCGGCAAAGGCCCCGTAATACTCCCGGCAATTTTTCCGGATCAGGGCCTCGTCCAGAATGTAAAGAGGAGTTCCAAAGGTACGGGCAAGTTCGACAACGCTGCAGCCGCCGATTTCAAGATGACCCTGAGGGTTAATGCGCATGGTTCCGTGCAGCTTCATGCAACAAAAGCTCCTTTCCTCCCGCTCCAGACCTGATCTCTCCACATTTAGGTTATTCTAACACGCTCATCCTGGGGGTGTCAACGAACCAGATGTGAAGGGGCCGCCCTCAGGCGGCCCCTCTGCAATCCTTTCTCCTGAAGCTCAGTCAAGCTTGGGAACGGTTTTCAGGCTCTCTGCCAGCATTTCCGGGGAAAAGGTGATGTTGTCAAGCCTGTTTTCCAGGTAAGCATCGTACGCCGTGAGGTCGAAATGGCCGTGCCCGCTCAGGTTAAAAAGAATAACCTTCTTCTCTCCCGCCTCCCGCGCCGCCTCCGCCTCGACAACAGCCGCATGAATGGCGTGGGCAGACTCGGGAGCGGGAAGAATCCCTTCCGTTCGGGCAAAAAGGACCGCGCTCCGGAAAACGTCCGTCTGGCCGTAAGCCCGAGCCTCAATGTAGCCATCATGATAAAGCTTGCTCACCAGTGGTGCCGCTCCATGGTAGCGGAGACCCCCGGCATGAATGCCGGGTGGAACGAAATCGTGACCCAGGGTATACATTCTCATCAAAGGGGTTAATCCCGCCGTATCCCCGAAATCGTAGAGGTACTCCCCTTTTGTTAAAGTGGGGCAGGCCAGGGGCTCGACGGCAACGACCCGGATCTTCTTTCCCTGAAACTTGTCCCGTAAAAAGGGAAAGGCCAGACCGGCAAAATTGCTCCCCCCGCCATGGCAGCCGATTACTATGTCTGGATAAAAACCGGCCTTTTCCATTTGCGACCTCGCCTCCAGGCCGATTATGGTCTGGTGCAGGAGGACGTGGTTCAAAACGCTCCCCAAAGAATAATTCGTGTCTTCGTGCCGGGCTGCATCTTCAACCGCTTCGCTGATCGCGATCCCCAGGCTCCCCAGCGAGTCCGGGTGTTCGGCCAAAACCCTCAGTCCTGCTGCCGTTTCAGGGCTGGGGCTCGGAATCACCCGCGCCCCGTAAACTTCCATAAAGGAGCGGCGGTAGGGTTTCTGCTCATAACTCACCCGCACCATGTAAACCGTACAGTCCAGCCCGAAGAAGCTGCAAGCGAGACTGAGAGCGCTCCCCCACTGCCCGGCCCCCGTTTCGGTAGTCAGACGTCTGATTCCTGCCTTTTTGTTGTAATAGACTTGCGCGACAGCAGTGTTGGGTTTATGGCTTCCGGCAGGACTGACACCTTCATACTTGTAGAAAATCTTTGCCGGTGTCCGGAGCGCCTCTTCCAGCCGCTTTGCACGGTAAAGGGGAGTCGGTCTCCACAAACGATAAATGTCCAGCACTTCGCCGGGAATTTCGATCCAGCGCTCCCGGGCAACCTCCTGGGCAATCAGATCAGGTGGAAAAATCGCCGCCAGATCCTCGGGAGCAACCGGCTGGCGGGTGGCGGGGTTTAAGGGCGGAGGGGGAAGCTCGGGCATATCCGCCTGGATATTATACCAGGCCTGCGGAATCTCCTTCTCTTCCAGCGTAACCTTCGTCTCGCTCATCTTTTCTCATCTCTCCTCATTCATGAATAAAGAAAGGCTGACACCTGTATTTTACCGGGTGGGCTCACCAGGCGTCAACCTTTCCCGGAGAACATGCTGGATTATAAAAGATCCCTGAGAGATTAAATTAAGAAATCGACTTAGCCTCCTCGTTCACCTCTTCGGCCCCGGTCACGGAGCTTCCCCAGCGCCCGCAGCGATCCCCCCAGCGCGCCAGCACCCGTTTTCCTTCTCTGATTTCGATTACTTCGCAGGCATTGGAGCACCCCTTGCACTCAAAACTCCTGGGCTGAAACTGGAGGGTGGCCACCTGAAATCCGCGAAAACTGGTTTGCCCTCCTTCTTTCGCATAATCCCGTGCCAGCAGCGCCGCGCCGTAAGCCCCCATCACGTTAAAGTAAGGAGGGACGATAATTTCCGTTTTCAATACCTTTTCAAAGGCGGCCCGCATCCCCAAATTTGCGGCGACACCACCCTGAAAGACAACAGGAGGAAGGATTTCCTTCCCCTTTCCGACATTATTTAAATAGTTGCGCACCAAAGCCTCACAAAGACCGGCAATAATATCAGGCAGGGGATGTCCCATTTGCTGCTTGTGGATCATGTCGGACTCCGCAAAAACGGTGCACCGGCCCGCGATCCTGACGGGGTTGGTGGCATCTTTTGCGAGGGCTCCAAATTCCTCGATGGAGAGGTTGAGGCGAAAAGCCTGCTGGTCCAAGAAGGAGCCTGTTCCCGCAGCGCAGACCGTATTCATGGCAAAATCCACCACAATTCCATCCCTTAAGATAATGATCTTCGAGTCCTGGCCCCCGATCTCGAAAATCGTCCGGACATCGGGCACAAGATGGAGGGCAGCCACGGCGTGGGCCGTAATCTCGTTTTTGACAATGTCCGCCCCAACCAGGACCCCGGCCAGAAAACGCGCGCTTCCAGTGGTTCCCACAGCGCAGACCCGGTCCCGGGAGGAAAGCTGCTCGCGCAAAAGCGCAAGCCCCTGTTGCAGAACGGCAATTGGCCGGCCCTGGGTCCGGAGATAAAGCGGCGTCAAATAGGGCTCTCCTGCAGGATCGAGCAAGACCAGGTTGGTGCTGACCGAACCCACATCAATTCCCAAAAAAAGGTCCATCCTAGTGCTTCTCCTTTCTCACTCTTTCCCGGCGCGCTGAGATTAAATCCACAAACGCCTCAAGCCTTGTCTGAATTCCTGCCTCCCCGGACTGCTCATCCAGATAGAAAGTTAAGGTGGGGATGCCGTAATCTTTCGTAACAGAAGGAAGAACCGAATGGGCAACGATCTCGGGCATGCAGGTAAAAGGAGCCACATGAACAACTCCGTCGTAACCCTGCCGGGCAAAGTCAACAGTAGAGCCAACCGTCTCCCTGCCGTGCCCTCCCACGAAGAAATTCAAATAGGGAGCAGCCAGTTTTTTCACGTGTTTCGTCCCTTTAACCCGCAGCAAACCTCCAAAAAGGTGTTCGTTGATCCAGGCGCTCAAGAATATACTTCGGGTTACTTCGACCCCCAACAATCCAAGCCGCCGCTCAAGATCATAATTAGCAAATGGCTCCAGTACCGTGAAGATCTCTCCCACCAGCCCTACCCGCAGCAAGGAACCGGAGCGCCGGGGCAGCCTGTTAGAGAAACGGAAAAAGCCCTTGACAACGCTGTCGAGTTCCCGTTTGCTGGCGGCCTGATCGATCTTGCGCAGGGCCTCGCGGTAGCCGCTTTCCAGCTCAAACGGCTCAAAAACCCGGGGCCGCAAGTAAAGAACCCTTGCCTCAACCAGGTCAACAGCCCTTGCCTTGTACCAGGCAAACCTGATCGCCTTGATAATTTCCCACCAGGACCGGTCCCCTACAAGCCACCTGATCTTATCTTTGAGTTCGCTCCAGTGAGTATCAGGAGGCTCCAGGACCACCATCTCCATGGAAACACCCAGATCCCTCAGTATTTCCCGCTGCACCTGAGCATAGTAGCCGAAACGGCAGGGCCCTACCCCGCCCGCCATCAAAATCGTGTCTGCTCCCAGCTCCCGCGCCTCAAGAAAGTTCCCCAGATTCAGCTTCAAAGGAAAACAGGCAAACTCCGGAGCATACCGGACCCCCAGTTCCACGGTCCGGTTTGAAGTAGGAGGCGGCAGAACCAAATCCAGGCCCAGGCTTGTTAATAAAGCCCTGATTACAATGTACAGGTTACCCATATGTGGGTAGGTAATTTTCATTTTTCTTCCTCCTCTTAATCATTTCTAAAAACGCCTCTAAACGGGTAACAAGTCCTGCCTCACCGGTATGCTCGTCGATGGTCAGGAGCATAAAGGGGAGCACAGCACGTCTTTTCGCCCATCTCTCCACCAACTCCCCGACCAGGGACTCCGGGCCGCATCCAAAGGAGGTGAGGTAGATAATCCCATCGAGCTTCCTGTTTTCAAAAAAATTTAAGGCGGCACCGATCATTTTTTTCCCCAGCGTCCAGAACAGCCTTTTAGGAAGCCGCCTCGCCTTTTCTTCAATGAGATCTGGAGCCAAACAGTCGGCAGTAACAACAGATGCTCCCAGTTGACGCAATTTTTTAATCAGGTTCATGCTGATAAAAGGGTCGTACAGGTTGTAGGCATGTCCGAGGAGGCCGATTTTTAAAAGGCAGTTCTGCTGCTGCACCGGAATTTCCCCTTCCCCTTTCTCCAGAACTGAAATTGCTTCCGGCGGAAGCAGGCCGCTTTCGAGAAGCTCCTGAAAACGGGAGTGAACTTCGCAAGCCGACTGCGTGGCCCTCCGGATCAGGTGGCGGTCCCGGGTAAAAAGCTTCCCAACCTCCTCGAAAAAATGGTCCCAGGTTTGCCCGGAATGACGGAAATCCACCGGAAGGTCGATAATCGGGGGCAAGTGAGGCAGCCGCGCCCGGAGCATATCGGGCAACCCCATAAATTTCGGGCAAATATAAGCCTTCTGCTCAACGCTGACCAGGCGGGGTACAAATAAATAATCCACCTGATCGGCCAGGGCCAAGACGTGCCCGAAGAAAAGCTTGACGGGAAGACAGGCCTCGTCTAGAGCGGTACGCAGACCGGAATCCAAAATCTTTTTGTTGGTAACCGGAGAAACAACTACTTGCACACCCAACTCAGTGAAAAATGCCCGCCAGAGCGGGTAGTAGTAGTAAAACAGGAGGGCGCGGGGTATTCCGACGATAACCATATTTTTTGGGAGCCTCTTTTCTGAAAAAAATCTTCTCCTTCTTCATTCTAGGTAAATTATCCCTCAAAAGCAAATATTTAATAAGATTTCCTTTTCTGGTTTGCTCCCTATAAATCTTCCTCGCCACCCGTTTTTCTAACTTTTTCGCCCCAATTGGAGCCCTTTTTTTCCTCAGGCTTTAGCGCCGGAGAGGGCTGCCGGATTACATCCTGGGGCTTTAAAACAGACGGCCGCAGGTTGTGGAGAGGGACAGGATAGCGCAGCAGAACCTGCTTGAACGCATCCCAGTTAAAAGGAATCAAAGGCCAGAAATAGGGGATGCCGAAGGACTTGCTGGAAAGCATAAAAAAGATGGCAAGCAGCAGCCCCACCAGGAGGCCGGGTACGCGCCAGATTCCCACCAGAAACACCAGCCCCAACCGCACCAAACGGTTGGCCATACTCAATTCGTAGCTGGGTGTTGCAAAGGTCCCGATCGCTGCGACCGCCGTGTAAAGAACCACCTCACCGTTGAAAAGGCCGATCCTGATGGCAATCTCGCCAAGCAAAACAGCAGCTATAATCCCCAGCGCCGTCGCCAGGGGAGAAGGAATGTGGATCGCGGCCATGCGGAGGATGTCTACGGCAATTTCGGCCAGTAAAAACTGCCCAAAAAGCGGCACCTTTCCTGCTTTAGCGGGGCCGATGAATTTCAAAGCAGCCGGGAGAAGCCGGGGCTCAAGGGCAACTAAAAGCCAAACGGGCAGCAAAAAGGTTGATGCCAAAATCGCAAGAAAGCGCACCCAGCGGAGGTAAGCACCGACAAAGGGGCTCTGCCGGTACTCCTCGGCGTGCTGGATGTGGCTGAAAAAGGTGGCCGGTAAGATCATCACGCTCGGAGACGTGTCAACCAGAACAAGGAGATGGCCTTCTAAAAGGTGAACAGCCGCAACATCCGGGCGCTCCGTATAGCGCACCTTCGGAAAAGGATTCCAGTAGCTGCCGGGTGTAATCAACTCCTCCACGGACTTTTCCGCCATCGGGAGGCCGTCGATTCTTATCTCCTCCAGGCGGTTCCGGACAAAGGCAACCAGCTCTGGGTTGGCCACATCCTCGAGGTAGGCCAGGCAGATGTCGGTTTTTGAGCGCACCCCAACCTGAAGAACCACAAAGCGGAGCCGCGGGTCCCGGATTCGCCTCCGGATCAGTGCCGTATTGTAAACAAGTGTTTCCGTAAACCCATCCCGCGACCCGCGCACAACCCTCTCGAGATCGGGTTCCTGGATGTTCCGGAAAGGGTAGATCCGGGCGTCAATGACAATTCCCTGCTCCAAACCGTCCACCAGGAGCACCTGGGGGCCCGCCAGAACCGTATCGACGATATCATCAAGGGTGTCAAGGGTTTGAATCTCCGCGTAGGGAAGCTTTTCTTTGACGATTTTACTCAAAGTCAAAGGCTGCAGTTCTTCCCGGGGGAGGTCGAAAAGTGCCCAAATCAAATAGAGCAGAACCTCATCTCTGCTCAGGCCATCTACGAAGAGGAGGACAGCCTCTTTCCCGCCGATTTTCAATTCGCGGGTGATGATGTCGAAATTATCTGCCACGCCCAGGGCTTGATGAAGATAGGCAATGTTATCGGCAAGGCGCTTGCTCACCCTGGCTTTCTTTTTTGCCCCGTTCCCACCCAAATGGGATTAAAACCTCCTTAGCTGCGCGGGTTGAAGAGTACGGCCATCGCGTAGCCGAAAACAACGGCAGCAACAATCCCGGCAGCCGTGGCCTCAACGCCGCCGGTAAAGGCCCCCAGGAGCCCCTTGCTCTGCACGGCGCGGATCGCACCCTGGGCAAGACTGTGCCCAAAACCCGAAAGGGGGATCATTGCCCCGGCTCCTGCAAGATCAACCAGAGGCTGGTAAAAGCCGAGGGCGCTTAAGACGGCCCCTCCTGTCACAAAACCTACAAGAACATGAGCAGGCGTAATCGAGGACCGGGTCAGGTCCATGAAAAGCTGCCCGATTACGCAGATAAGACCGCCGATAACAAACGCAAGGAGAAATTTCACCCTGCTCCCCCTCCTGAACCTTTAGAACTCGATAACCACCGCATGGGTAACCCCGGGAATCGATTCCCCCTGCTGAACGCTGGTCGGGCTCATCAGCGCTCCCGTTGCCGCAAAAAGAATCTTCCGGTACTGTTTTTCCCACAGCTGGCGCAAAATCAGGCCCGAAAAAACCACGGCGGAACACCCGCAGCCGCTTCCGCCCGCATGAGCATCCTGCTTTTCCAGATCGTAAATAAGCATTCCGCAGTCATGGTAATTTTCGCCCAGCACATAGCCCCGCTTGGCAAGGAGTTCCTTCAAGGCGGCTCCCCCGACTGCACCCAAATCTCCGGTCAAAATCAAATCATAAGCACCGGGGTTGGTTCCCGTATCCTGAAAATGGGTCAAAAGGGTATCGGCCGCCGCCGGAGCCATCGCTCCGCCCATGTTGTTGATATCGGTAATCCCTAAATCGACAACTTTTCCAATTGTTCCCATCGCGACCCGGGGGCCCTCCCCTGTCTTCTCCAGGAGAAGAGCCCCGCTCCCCGTTACCGTCCACTGGGCAGACGGGGGGCGCTGCACCCCCTGCTCGGTGGGAAACCGGTACTGACGCTCCGCGGTATTGTGGTGGCTCGAGGCAGCCAGCAGGACTCGTTGCCCAAAACCACCATCGATGAGCATGGACCCCACAAGAATTCCCTCAACAAAAGTTGCACAGGCCCCAAACAACCCAAAAAAGGGGATTTCCAGGCTCCGGGCGGCGTAATTTGCAGAAATAATTTGATTCAACAAATCTCCCGACAAAAAAAAGTCAACGTCCTGACACTGCAGGTTTCTTTTTCTGAGGGCCAGTTTTGCGCTTTCCTGAAGCATTTTGCTTTCTGCCTTTTCCCAGGTTTGCTCCCCAAACAAGAGATCTTCAAGAATCCAGTCAAAGGTTTGGGCAAGCGGCCCCTGCCCCTCCATGGGGCCGGCAATGGTGGCGCCTGCAGTGATGACAGGAGGCCGGGAAAAGGAAACGGTATGCTGGCCGAGTTTGTTTCCCATCTCTCTCACCCTAATGGACCAAGAAATAAACGATCCCGATGAGGGCAGAAATCAGGAATCCATAAACAAGAACGGGTCCCGCGACGGTGAAGAGCCGGGCTCCAACCCCAAAAACAAAGCCCTCCCGCTTGAACTCCATAGCCGGAGCCACAATGGAGTTGGCAAACCCCGTAATGGGCACAATGGAACCTGCTCCACCGTATCTCCCAATCACATCGTAGACCCCCAGCCCCGTCAGAAAGGCCCCCAGAAAGACCATTGTGGCGGCCGTTGCGGCTCCCGCCTCCCGCTCGCCTAGCCCCTGGCTCAGGTAAATTTGGAGAACAGCCTGACCGATCAAACAAATGACTCCACCCACCAAGAAGGCTAAAATGCAGTTCCTTAGAACCCGGGGTTTGGGTTTAATCTCTTTGACAAGCTCCTGATACTCTTTTTGCATTTCCTGCTGCCTTTGCTGCTCCAGGCTCTTCTGCTCGAAACCCATCCTGCTCCTGCTCTCTCCTTCATTGTCTCCAGATGCTCAAACTTTATTCCCCGTAAAAGTTTGAGGGAGTACCCCTGCCGGTACTCTCCCGCCTTTACCGCCCTTTCTCATCATCGGTATAGGCTATTTTGACATTGGCCTTATACTCCACAACATCCCCGTTCTGGACGTTTGCCGTAAGATTCATCACCTCTACCCCGGTAATACTATTAATCGTCTTTGACGCTTCTCGAACCGCGGACCTTACGGCATCCTTCCAGCTTGTTGGGGATTCGCCCACAAGTTCCACAACCTTCACGTACAAGCCACACCCTCCTCTTCAGCTTGATTTTCATTTCGTATTATCTCCGCCCGCCGGACATTTATACCAGGAACTTTCTTGCAAGGAGACAGAGGGAGCCGCGCGAAAGATTAAGGGGAACGCAGGTATTCCCGCAACCTCGCAACCGCCTGGCGCTCCAGGCGGGATACCTGAACCTGGGATAAACCCAGCAAAACCCCAACCTCGGTCTGGGTTTTATCCTGAAAGAATCTGAGCCAGATAATTTGGCGCTCCCGGGCGGGAAGCCTGGCGAGGGCCTCACGGAGGGCAACCCGCTCCAGCCACACCTGCTCCTGATCGTGCTCGCACTTTAAATTATCCAGGAGACAGAGGGCATCTCCGGCATCATCATGGTGAACCGTTTCGAAAATCGAGATGGGAAGCTGCACCGCTTCAAGGGCTGTTACAACTTCCTCTCTCCCAACCTCCAGGGCCTCCGCGATTTCGGCAACGGTGGGTTCCCGCCCGAATTCATGCACCAGATTCTCCCGGGCCCGCTTCACCCGCATCCCCTTTTCCTTGAGGGCCCGGCTCACCTTAATCGGGTGATCATCTCTCAGGAAACGCCGGATCTCCCCGATTACCATCGGCACCGCATACGTTGAAAACTTGACTCCGTAAGCAGGATCAAAGTTGTCTATTGCCTTGATCAATCCGATCATCCCGATCTGGAAGAGATCCTCCAGATCGAAGCCGCGCCCTTCGAAACGCTTCACAATGTTGAAAACCAGACGGAGGTTGCAGTTAATCAGCTTTTCCCGCGCCCTGCGGTCACCCTTATGCGCCTTCTTTAAAAGCCGCAGCGTCTCCCGTTCGGAAAGGAGGGGAAAACGAGGCAAACCCATTTCCTGTAAAGAACCCATCTGCGGCCCCTCTTCAGTGTTCGGCGCAGTTTTTGCTGAGCACACCCGGCAAGATTTTAACCAGCTTCACCCTCGTTCCCCGCCCCGCTTCAGACCAGACATCCACTTCATCCATAAAGGATTTCATAAAGATAAACCCCAGCCCCATCCGCTCGGGATCGGTGCTGGCTCCCGGCTGCAGGGCCCGTTCAAGATCCGGAATCCCCTTCCCTTGATCCTCAACAATAATTTCAAGCACATCCTGGTAGAGGCTGGCGGTGAGGAAAACCGTTCCGGTCGGATTTTCTTCATAACCGTGCACGATGGCGTTGGAAACCGCCTCGGAAACTGCAACCTTAATTTCCTCGAGATCGCTCAGGTTAAAATCCACCTCGGCGGCAAAGGCCGCCACCGCCACCCGCGCCAGGCTCACATTCTCCGGCCGGCTCAAAAACTCCAACTTCATCCTGTTGCGCAGCTTCAACTGTTTTCTCCCCTCCTAAGCAAGCTCTTTCAAAGCCGTGGATTCGTTCGGGTACACGGGGATCAGACGGGTAATCCCCGAAAGTTCTAAAATCCGTGAAATCCGGGGCGGCACGTCGCTGATCGCCACCTTTCCCCCGTTTTCTTTAACCTTCCTGTATCTCCCCAAAATGACACCCAGGCCCGAGCTGTCGATAAAAGTAACTCCCCCCAGATTAAACAGAATGTGCCTTGCCCCCTGGGTCCGCAGCTTCTGGTCGATGTCGCGGCGGCAGTAATCCGCCGCCCTCAAGTCAAATTCCCCGTAAACCCGGACAATCAGAGTATCACGCTGGTTCTGGATCTCAAAGCTCAAAACCCCTTAACCTCCCCATTCCCGTTTAAAATTTCAATAATTTACTGAATTCTCCATTCACAGGATAAATCCTGCTAAATTCTGGGATTCAAAAAATAAAAAGCCCCGCTCCAGGGACTTTCTATTGTAGAAGCTTTTAGTAAACCAGGGCGCGAAAAGTTTTGTTTAACAGGCGCAGAAAGCTCCCCCGGGCAACTTCACGCTTTGCAACCAGAGGAACTTTTTCGAAAGGTTCCCCCTGCACCATCACCCTCAACTCTCCCAGAGCCTGGCCTTTTGCAACCGGAGCCGGAACAAGGGAGGGCAGCCTGACCTCGGTCTTCACCTCCGGCTCTTCACCCTTTTTGATCAGAACACCAACGCGCCTGGGTGCAATAACTTCGACCTGGTCCTTTGCCCCTTTACCAACCGGGACCCTTCCCATTTCCTGGCCGGCCCGAACCAGTTCCCGGAAGCCAAAGTTGGCAAACCCCCAGTTGTAGATCTTCATGGATTCCCGGAAATGCCCCCGGGAGTCGGGCACTCCAAAAACGCAGCAGATCAAGCGCAGCCCGTCCCTTTTCACGGTTGAGGCCAGGCAATACTGCGCCTCGGTGGTCCAGCCCGTTTTAAAACCATCGGCTCCTTTATACCACCAGAGCAGCTTGTTGGTGTTATCCAGCTTCGGCCTGCCCCCCCGCAGTTTGTAGTAATGTTTCATTGAAGTCAGCTCAAGAATTTCCGGGTACTTCAAGGCTTCCCGGCAAATCCGGGCCATGTCGTAGGCGCTCGTATAGTGCCCTTCGGCGGGGAGGCCGTAGGCGTTTACGAAGTGGGTGTTTTTCAGCCCCAGGGACTTCGCCTTCTGGTTCATCATCTCTACAAAGGCTTCGTGGCTTCCCGCGATGTGTTCGGCAACCACCACGCAGGCATCGTTGGCGGAACCAACCGCAATCGCGATCATCATTTCCCGGAGGGAAAACTCTTCGCCCGGTTCCAGCCAGATCTGAGAGCCTCCCAGCTCCCAGGCCGCCTCACTGGCCACCACCCGGTCCTCCCACTTCACCTTTCCTTTAGCAATCGCTTCCATCGCTACAAGAAGCGTCATGACTTTAGTGACACTCGCGGGTGCAACCCTTTTGTGGGGCTCCTTTTCATACAAAACCTTTCCCGAGTAAGCGTCCATCAGCACCGCCGAGGCAGCACTCGTTTCCAGGGAGATGCCTGCCGCCGCGCGCCCATCCTGAGAAGCGCTCCAGGCAGGAGCCCCCGGGGAAGCCAGTTGGAAGAGCAAACTAAAGAGCAGGGCAAACTGAACCATCCTCCGACGCATAAAAACTGCCTCCTTATAGCCTTCTTCTCCTTATTAAGTATTTGCACTTTCCCGGCGATTACCCCAGGAATCCCCTGCCAATCAAGAACTAAAAGAAAATAGAGGCAGTTTCACAGGTGCAACATTATGTAAGGACTTCGTATATCAGAGGTGCCGGAGTTGGGGAGGAAACAGAGTCGAGTTCGAAGGCTCCGACAACCCGGCTCCCGGCTTCAGGGAGAAAATCCTCCCTGTTCACGTGGAGGACCGCAAGGACCTCGCCCGGTTCAACATAATCTCCCGCCTTCTTTTTCAGGGTGATTCCCACGGCAGGATCGACCCGATCTTCCTTGCACAGCCGGCCTGCCCCCAGCAAAAGCGCCGCCCACCCAATTTCACGGGCGTTAATTGCCCTGATCCAGCCAGCCGCCGGGGCTGTGACAGGAATCTCCCGGGAGGCCCGGGGGAGAAGGAACAGGTCCTCTACGACTCTGGGGCTCCCTCCCTGCGCCGCGATGATTTCCTGCATTTTCGCCAGCCCGGCCCCCTGGCGCCAGAGATTTTCCAGTTTATCCCGGCCCGCTGCGGGTGATGGAACAACCCCGGCAATGTGAAGCATCTGGCCGCCAAGCTCCAGACAGAGTTCGACTAAATCCCGCGGGCCCTCCCCCTGCAGGGTTAAAATCGCCTCCCGGACCTCCAGAGCGTTGCCGACCGCAAATCCCAGGGGCTGCTCCATGCTGCTGAGCACGGCAACCGTCCGGCGGCCAAAATCCCTCCCCAGGGCAACCATCAACCTGGCAAGGGCGCGGGCCTGCTCAAGTGTGGGAAGGAAACCGCCTGAACCCACTTTGACATCCAGCACAATCCGGTCCGCACCACCGGCAATCTTCTTCGACATCACACTGCTGGCAATCAGCGGCAGGGAGTCGACGGTTCCCGTTGCATCCCGGAGGGCGTAGATCTTCTTATCGGCGGGAACCAGGCTGGCGGTTTGACCGGTGAGCGCAGCGCCGGCGCGCCTCACCACCTTCTTGATCTCATCCAGATTTAAATCAACCCGGAACCCGGGGATGCTCTCCAGCTTGTCAAGCGTGCCTCCGGTGTGGCCGAGGGCGCGCCCGGACATCTTCACCACCGTAACCCCGGCAGCCGCCACCAGGGGAACCAGAACGAGGGTGGTTTTATCCCCGACTCCACCAGTGCTGTGCTTGTCGACTTTAATCCCGGGGACGTCTCCCAGATCCAGAACCTCCCCCGAGTCAACGAAGGCGCGGGTGAAGGCCCTGGTTTCTGAAAAATCAAGCCCTTTCAGATAAACGGCCATTAAAAAGGCGGCCATCTGGTAATCGGGAATTTCGCCCCGGGTGTACCCCTGGACCAGAAAGCTTATTTCCTCTGCGGTTAACTGCTCCCCGTCCCGCTTTTTGATAATTAAATCAAGAGCGCGCACAATGCTTTCCCTCCTCCTTACAGAATATCGGGCAGCGGCGTCCCCTCCCCCCGCTCCACACCGAAATATGCACCAAGGGTTGCCCCGAGATCTGCCAGCGTGGCGCGGGTTCCCAGCGCAACCGGCTTTACCGCCGGCCCCGCCACCAGCAAAGGTACGTATTCGCGGGAGTGGTCGGTGCCTGGTGTCGTCGGGTCGCAGCCGTGGTCGGCGGTGATGACCAGGAGATCTCCGGGGCGCAGCAAATCAAGAAAATCGGGTAATAAGGCATCAAACTCCTTTAAGGCGCGGGCAAACCCCTCCACGTCGTTGCGGTGTCCGTAGAGGGTGTCGAAGTCAACGAGGGTGGCAAAAACAAGCCCCTGCTCGAGTTCCCGGAAAGCGCGGAGGGTCATGGCACAGATCTCCGCGTTGCCACCTGCAGGCACCGACCGGGTAATGCCGCGGCCCGCAAAAATATCGGCAACCTTTCCCACGGTTATTACCTGGAAACCGGCCTCCTGCAGGCGGTCAAGGAGGGTGGGCCGCGGGGGTGGGAGGGAAAAATCGTGGCGCCGGGGTGTGCGCTTAAAATTCCCCGGCTCCCCGACAAAGGGGCGGGCGATCACCCGTCCCACCGCGTGTTCGCCGGTGAGAAGCTCACGGGCAATCTTGCAAATCCGGTAAAGTTCCGGAACGGGAATCACCTCTTCGTGGGCCGCAACCTGGAAAACACTGTCAGCTGATGTATAAACGATCGGGCAACCTGTCGCGAGGTGCAAAGGGCCGAGTTCTTCGAGAATCTCCGTGCCCGAGGCAGGCTTGTTTCCCAGGACCCTTCTTCCGATCCGGGCCTCAAAGGGCTCGATAATTTCGGGGGGAAAACCGCGCGGGTAGACGGGAAAGGGATTTTTCAAAATTACTCCCATCAACTCCCAGTGCCCGCTGGTTGTATCCTTTCCGGCAGCCTGCATTCCCATTTTTCCCCAGGCGGCACAGGGTCGGGCAACAGGTGGCACACCCTTGATGGGTATGATATTCCCCAGTCCGAGTAAACCAAGCCGCGGCAGGTCCAGGCCCCCCACGGCAAGTGCCAGGTTGCCTAGTGTGCATGATCCCGCGTCACCGTAGAGATCCGCATCAGGCAGAGCTCCAGCCCCTACCCCATCCAGAACCAGAAGCAGGACACGCTTCGCCCCGGCCCTTTTTTCACGCGCGGGGATGTGCTCTTTCATATACTTCCCTCAACCTCTTCTGACTCAAGTGGGTATAGATCTGGGTAGTTGCCACATCCGCGTGGCCCAGCATCTCCTGAACAATCCTGAGATCCGCACCGTTTTCCAAAAGGTGTGTTGCAAAGGAATGACGCAGAATGTGGGGGGTGATTTCCCTCTGAATCCCCGCTTTTTGGGCATATCCCTTGAGAATTTTCCAAAACCCCTGGCGGGTAAGGCGCTTCCCGTGCCTGTTTAAGAAAAGCGCCTTCTCCCAGCTATTTTTTCTTAGCTTAACCCTGCTCTTGAGGAGGTATTCCCTTGCATAACGAACCGCGACCATTCCGATCGGAATAATTCTTTCCCGGCCGCCCTTTCCCACACACCTGACGTAGCCCATCTCCAGGTTGAGATGTTCGGTATTCAGCCCTGTCAACTCCGAAACACGCATCCCTGCAGCGTATAAAAGCTCAAGCATTGCCCGGTCCCGCAGGCCGGTGACGGTGCGGACATCAGGCTGGGAAAGAAGCAATTCAACCTCCTGGACGCTCAAGACCCGGGGGAGACGCTTTTCCAGTTTCGGGGATGTGAGGTTCTGGGTGGGATCTACACTGATGTAACGCTCCTGCAGAAGATAATGGTAAAAGGAACGAATTGCCGCAAGATACCGGGAAAGGGTGCGGGCCGAGCGTCCCTGGCCCTTCTGGCAACTTAAATAGTTGAGGATCAGGCCCTCGGAGGCGTCCTTTAAGGTCGAGTTTTCCCTTGCCAGGTACGCAGCAAACTGGATCAGGTCGTAATGATATGATTCCACCGTATTGTGAGCAAGTCCCCTCTCGACCCGAAGGTAGTTTAAAAACTCTTCAAGGAGATGATCTTTTGGCGCCCTGCTCAAAAAAATCCCCCGTTAAAATTTTCCTTATTTCACATAAGAGTTCCACAAATAAAAAAAAATTCCTCCTTGCTTTTTAAGAATTAAGGAGCCTCAGCGGGGCCCCTGCCCGTGGTAAAACCGGCGCAGCTTCTCTAAAAAGGAGTCGCCAGCGGGCTTGCCGGCATCGCCAGGAACTTCCCTTTCAACGCGGAGCGCAGGAGGATGTTTCCCTTCAGCCCCACCCTTGAAATCGGCAATCCCCCCGGCAATAAAATTGAGGAGCTGGGGAATGATCAAACCGATTAAAGCCAGGAACAAAATCAGCCGGAAAATCAACCCCAGCTTCCGGCGCCAGTCTGTGATCGTAATAAGCAGCATGCCTGCCCCTCCTCTCCGGACCCGGGTAAACTCTTCCGGAGGTTTTTCCTGATTATATGCATGTCCCTGGCCCTCTTAGAACAACCAGAAAGGGAACTATCACATTAAGAAAATCGTGAGGCGGACTGCCCTGGGAACAAGATAAGCCTCCAGCCAGGTACCGAGCAGAACAAGGAGGAAGATAAGGAGAAAAACCAGGGAGTAAATCAGGATACTGGGGAAAAGGGTGTATTCCCGGCAGCTCTGGAAGAGAGAGCAGGAAAAATAAAAGGCGAGCAAACCGGCACCGAGAAAGGCGGGCACATAACACAAATTTTGGGGGAGAACCGCCACGAGCGCCAGGATCAAACCCTGCCACGCCTTTTCCTGGACCAAAAAACCCACCGTAAAGCCCAAAACAAAACCACGCGCCCCGATGATAAAAACAATCAGGGGAACCCCCAAAACGGTTAAGCCCGAAAACCAGAGCAGAACAAAGGCAAGCAGCTGAGTCTTGAAAATCTCCTGCCAGGCTTGCAGCCCCCCGGAAACGGTTCTGCCCTGGGAAAGCGAACCCGCCTGCTGGAGAAACGCGTTCAAATACTGCTGAAGGTCTCCCCGCTGGACCGGAGTCAGCCCGTGAAGGACCAAAGCCCCGCTTATTAAACCACAGAGAAAGGCTCCGCCAACAAAAAGGGACGGGATGAAGATTTCGCGCTGGCGCGCCAGCAGAAGGCGCGGTTTTAGAACCTGCATGGCTTCCGCTCCCGGACAGCTCAAAAGTATGGATTGAAGAAAAAGTTCTCTTTAGAGTCTATGCCGGGAAAAATAAACCAATTCCCGCGCCAGCCAAAATCGCGTCCTTCAGCCCGAGGAAAAAGGGATGGATTGCCGCCTGTCCACCCGATTTAAGCCCCTTCCCGGAAATCAGACCACCCTGACCTGGAAGCCCCGCGCCAGAATCCGCTGGTAGAAATACTGGGCGGCCAGAACGTCCTCCAGGGACTTACTGCTGGAAGCGACGACGCAAAGACCGCGCCCCTCCCTTTCCGCAAGGGTGAGGACCCTCTCAACGGCAGCCTCGGCATTCTCCCAACCCGTGTGCCCGAAGGTGCGCGCCACAGTCCCGGTAACAACAGGGGCCCCGGCATTGAAGGCGGCATCAAACGCCGTGCCCCCACAGGGAGAAACTGCGACCACAATGCGATTCTTGAAGCTCACCAGCTTCACCGTTTCCGCCCCCAGGTTAGGATGAATCCCTTCAGGCTCCACCCCCTCTTCTTTGAGCCCCTCCAGGACGCCGGCCGCGTGAGCCAGGCGCTCCTCATCCCGGCCGACCCGGGGTTCGGCAATTAAAACAATCCCGGTTCCCTCCCTCCGGGCCTCCCGGGCGGCATGCCTGCCGACGGCGCGGGGATTCACAGGAACAGGGGCCCTGCAGGGGGTGGGGCTTGCTCCCAAAACAAGACGCGCCCCGGATTGAAGGGCAGCCTCGAGGGTGGTACCCATGTCAATAACATCAACAACCAGGACCACCTGTCCGGCGCAGGCAGCCTGGTAGGCCCCGCTGGCATCAGCAGCAAGAGTCAGGACCTTCCCCATAAACCTAACTCCTTTGCGAAATTTCTGAAAAAGAAACCCTTCCGTAAAAGCCCCCTCCTCCGGCACTGATGGAGAGGTCTCCAGTTCGGGCGCGCCAGATAAGCTCCCCGATGCGGGGGCCCACGGTTTCCACCAGCTCCTCGCGACCCGCCCTGTGCAAAACCTTCATTTCCGTGCCGAACCTCGCCAGAAGCTTCTGAATTGTTTTCGCGCCGATACCCGGCAGAAAGGGGAGGGGAACCTGGTAGTAGTAAGGCGGCCGCGCGGGGGGATGGTTGGGCAGGGACCAGTCTCCGATCTCCCGCACCCGGTCGAGCACCCCCTTCACCACCCGTTCGCTTCCGCAGAAGAGGCACTTTAAGACAGGAGGCTCACCGGAGGCAATTCTCGAGCAGGCAAGACAAAAGGTCCTGTGATATTTTCCAAGCCTGGGGTCGAGTCCGTAGTTCGCGGAAATCCCGCGCCCTCCTTCCTGCCTGAGGGCCTTTACCAGCTCCTCCCAGGTGGGTTCTGCAAGGCGGAAAACATTATACTCGCGCCCCAGGCTCTTCAAGGAGTGGGCGTCGGAATTGCTCAAAAAGGCAACTCCCGCCAGCTCCGCAAGGTGATCGGCAAGGAAGGTATCCGCGCTCAAACCCAGCTCAAGGGCGAAAATCAAGCGAAAGTTTTCTTTGCCAAGCAGGTCCTGCAGGCGCCGCGTCCCCTGACCGTAAACACCCCGGTGGGGGGTGAAGGCATGGGCCGGAAAAAAGATCCCTCCTCTTGCCGCAACCTCCAGGAGAAGCACGCGCGCCGGAAGGAGGCAGCGCTGGGTGCTCAGTTCGGGGTTGGTAAGATGCCGGGATAAAAATTCGGAAAAAGAGCGGAGCTGGGCCAAAAAAGGAAAGTAGGCAAGCCAGTGGGCCCGGGAACCGTTCTCCCCGGTTACTTCAATCTCTGCACCGGGGATTACAGTCAGGCGCTCCCGGTAGCGCAGCCCCCCCTGCGGAAGCTCCCTGGCTTCGCCACTCTCCACCATTTCCTCCAGTTCCCTGCAAAGCCGTGGGCAAACCGCATCCACAATCCCCAGGATGTCAAGACCCTTTCTGGTGATCGCTTCTTCGAAAACAAGAGGAAGGGTCTGGTTGCGCGCCGCGGTTACCTTGACGGGAAAACCATCCAGGGTATAACCAATGTGGACATGGAGGTCCCCGAAGTATTCAGAAAGCACCTTTCTCCTCCTCCAGGAAACTCAGGGCAAGAATCCCGATGATCGTTTTGGCATCTTTGATTTCCCCCTGAAAGATCATCTCCCGGGCGCGGCTTAAGGGAACAGAAACCACCTCCAAAAACTCTTCCCCTTCAGGCCGGGCCTCCCCCTTTTCCAGACCCCGGGCAAGGAGCAGGGTTAACAGCTCATTGCTGAAACCGGGTGTTGTAAAGAAAGAAAAAAGAACCTTCCATTCCTGCGCTCTACAGCCGGTCTCCTCTTCCAATTCCCGCTGGGCGCAAGCCAGCAGGGGCTCCTGCTGGTCTCTTTTTCCTGCAGGCAGCTCCAAAAGAATTTCCCCTGTCGGCTGGCGGAACTGGCGCACCATGATTACTTCATTCCGGTCGGTAACGGGGACCACGGCCACAGCCCCGGGGTGCTCCACCACCTCCCGAGTTGCTTTCTCCCCGTCGGGAAGCAGAACCGTGTCAACGCGCACTTTAATGATTCTTCCCTGAAAAACCTCCTGAGAAGCGACTGTTTTTTCCTTAAGTTTTTGATCCATCTGCCCCTACCCTCCTCAAATTTCACTGAGACTCCCTCCGGTTCTGTATAAACTCCGCAGCAATCCGGCCTGCCGCCCCGGCAGCAAGGAAGAGGGCAGGGTCTTCGTCCGGCCCCCTTCCCATGCTGCGCACCTGAATTCCCCGCTCCGCCAGATACTTCAGAGCGGGCTCTCCATCCCGCACCAGAACCTGGTGCCGTTCAAGAACTCCTCCCACCTCCAGCTGCTGTTTGACTGCAGCCAGCTCCGCCGGGGGCAGGTCTGGCAAGGCCACCAGGGCCGGAGTCAGCGCCACCCGTCCCAGCGCCGTCAGGGTATGATGGCTCACACCCCGGTGCCGGGGGCGCGCGTCCGCAAAACTGAGGCGGGGAATTGCAATCGCCTTTCCCCCCAAAATATTTACGGCATTAACAACCTCCCCCTGCTCCAGGGCGGTTGTCCCCCACTTTGTTCCCGTTCCGACAATCCCCGGCCCCATCGTGACAATAATGACATCGGCCCGGAGCGCCCCGGCTGCGGCAATCAGCCCCGAATAAATGTTTACAGCTTCGAGGTCTCCGCCGAAGGCGTGCCCTACCGTCACGGTCCCTGCCAGCAACCCGGCCCTCTTCAAGATGCGGACGGTTTCGCTCAAAAAAATGGGAAGAGCGGCCCCATCGGTCATCACATAAACAATCCGGAGCTCCTCTCCTGCAGCAGCCCTGCAACCGGCGGCAGCCGGGGCAAGCAGGCTGTGCAGGGTGCCGACAATCACAGGAGCCCCGGCAAGTGAAGTGAAACCGGTTACGGCAGAACGGCAGGGGCTTGCCTCCTCCTCCGCACTCAATACCTTCAACTGATAGGGGGTGTAGCGAAGTTTCATAATGTGGCCGGCCCGCGGGGGGTCGGGAGGGAGGCGGGTGAGGTTGGCGATGACGCAGTGATAACCCCCGCTCCCCAGGCCCAGCTCAACCGCAGTGGTATTCAAATAAACCTCATCACCTGGGTGCGCCTCTCCTGTCAGAGCCGGGTAATTCCACGCCCTGCCGGAGCCGCCCTCCAGCTCCACCTCCACCTCCTGCAGCTCCGGTTCGGACCGGAGGATGCGGGTGATTCTCCCCTTTCTCCACCAGATCAAGAGCTCTTCTCCCTTTCGGCTGCAGTTGCCTTAATGATTTCCCAGAGCCAGCGGACATCTGCCACCAGATCCCTGAGATCTAAATGCTCTTCCGTTGTATGCACCTGCTGCATCCCGATGCTCAGGTTGGCCGCGGGAATCCCCGCCGCATTGAAGATATTGGCGTCGCTCCCGCCCCCGCTGGCCTCAAAGCGCACCGGCAAACGGGCGTTTTGGGCCGCGGCGGCAGCGTATTTAAGAAGTGGCAGCTCGGGATCAAGGCGGAACTCGGGGTAAAGGAGATTCACCTTCACCTCACTTTTGGCGCCAGAGTCAGCCGCGACCCGGTTGAAAACTGCAGCAATCTCTTCGGTGAGGGCCTCCATCTTCTTCCTGTCAATGCTCCTCACCTCGCCCTGAATGTAGACAAGGTCGGGGACAATATTCGTTGCCTTGCCCCCTTCAATGACACCGATATTCGCCGTTGTCTCGGTATCGATTCTCCCGAGGCGAAGCTGCGCCAGTGCCTGCCCTGCCGCCTGAATGGCGTTGATTCCCCGCTCCGGATCGATCCCGGCGTGCGCGGCGCGCCCCCGGACTGTAATATCCAGCTTGTTCTGAGCAGGAGCCGCCACAATAACCGTCCCCGGGGGGCCGCTGCTGTCCAGGACGTAACCGAATTTTGCCCTGACTTTGGAAAAATCAAGGTTCTTGCTTCCCAAAAGACCCTGCTCTTCCCCAACCGTAAAAATGATCTCCAGGGGGCCGTGGGGAACCGGAACTACCCGGAGCATCTCGAGAACTTCTAAAATTGCAGCAATCCCTGCTTTATCGTCCCCCCCGAGGATCGTGTCTCCCTTGCTGCGAAAAACCCCGTCCTGGAAAACAACCTCAACCCCTGCGGCCGGTTCGACAGTATCCATATGGGCGCAAAAAAAGACGGCGGGGTACTTCCCATCGCCCGGCAGGCGGGCCAGAAGATTTCCGCAATCCCCACCGATTTTCGCTCCCGTTTCGTCTTCTTCAACCTCAAGACCGAGCGCCTTCAAACGTTCCGAGAGATAGTCCTTTAGAGCCCCTTCCCGGAAAGAAGGGGAAGGGATCTCCGCAAGCCTGATAAACTCCCGGATCAGCCTTTCCTCATTGATTGCTAGAGAATTGTTCACCTGCTTCTCCCTCCTTATTCGAGATCGGCCCGTCCCAAGCGGTCTAAAAAGCGCAGGAAGCGGTTTTGATTAATGACTTCCGTAAGGGAGTACCTCTCCGTAAGAAAATGAAGGAAAACCAAAAAACCCAGGACGGCAAGCTGGGCGGAAAAAGAAAGGGACCATCCGGTAACCATCCCCAGGGCAATCCCCAAAAGGTTGGCGCCCACGTCACCCAGCATCCCCTTTCCCCTAAAATCATACGGTGCACAGGCAAGGAGGCCGCCGGCAAGGGGAAAAAGCAAAATCAGGGGACCGCCCCCCCTCACTGCTCCGAGGAGGATTAAAAACCAGAGAAAAAAAACTTTAATCGCCCGCCCCGGCCGCAAATCAAAGAGGTTAATGGTATTTGCGCTGAGCGCCATTAAAAGGGCGCCTGCCAGAATCTCCCACCAGGGCCGGAGCGGAAAACTGACCAGAGCAATCAGGAGGGCTCCGAGGCCTCCCCCCAGGGCCTTGAAAGCCCCGGTGGTAAGTATTCCCCGGAAAAGGGAGCCGAAGTGGCCGCGCAGGCCCCTGCTGCTCCGGGAGCCCAGAAGATCGTCAACAACTCCCAGAAAACCAAAAAAGACGATTCCCAAGAGAAAGGGGGTCAGAAGCTTCTCCGGAAAAAAATCAAACATCAACAATGCCGTTAAAAAATAAGCGGGAATCAAAACAATGCCGAGCCCGGTGGGAATTTGATTTCCCAGGTAATTGGATCTGGTTGCCCCTCCCTCCTGGAGCAGCTTCACGAACGCAGGAAGGAGGAAAAACGTCAAGAAAAACCCTGACGCGCCTCCCAGGAGAAATTCCACACTTTTCACCTCAGCCTCACCGCTCTAAACAAAGCCCAGAAAACGTGCCAGAACTGTTTTCCCCGGTGGCAGAATCCCGCCCAGTCTCTTCCCGTTGCCCGGTGCCGCATGGTTGTGGGGACCTCCGCGATCCGGAAACCCCGGCGCGCTGCCTTCACCGTCATTGCCACCTCCACCCCGTAACCTTTTGCAAAAGGAAGAACCGCCTCCACAACCGCCCGCTTCATGACGCGCTGGCCGGAGAGAGGAGCGCTCAGCCTTAATCCGGTGAGGAGGTAAACGCCGCCGCGGGCGAGCCCCCTCACAAGTCCGAAACCACCCCCCCGGGAAGCAGGAGGAAAACAGGCGATGGTTAAATCGGCGCGATCCTCCAGCACAGGTGCCGCAAGTTTTTCCAGTTCCCGCGCGCTCTCCCCCAAATCTCCATCCAGCAAGGCAATAAAGGGTTGTGTCAGCCGGGGAACGCCCTGATTTAAGGCTCCCCCTTTCCCCGCGTTGCGGGGGAGCCGGAGAACCTCGGCGCCTGCCGCTGCCGCCCGGGCTGCGGTGTCGTCCTGAGACCCGTCATCTACTACCAGCACCTGGCGGACCCCTTTCACCTGCCAGGCCGCCTTTACCGTTTCACCGATGCAATCCCCTTCATTGTAAGCAGGAATTAATACCGAAATCAAAAGAACGCCCCCTTCACTCCAAAGGAGGGATAAAGGCTTCGGCCGTTTCTTTAATCCCGTAATGACCAGGGTAACCACCCATTGCCCGCACCAGGGCAACCTGGCCGTACACGGTGTCGATGTTATCCACGGTTGTGAGCCCTGCACTCTGGTAGTAGCGCATGTAAGAGACAGACACCCGGCTGTCCTCAACCCCAAAAACACGGAGTCCATAGCTCTGCCAGGTCTTTATCAGAACGAGATCAAAGGGCTTTGCATAATCCTGATCTTTCCCTTTGCCCCCGCCGATCAGGATGACATCATGAGGGGCGACTCCGTAGGCTCCGGAAATCCGGACAATCTCCTGCTCTTCCAAAAAACCGGTTAATTCCGAAGCCTCCCCTGTCAGCAGGGCCCTTGCAAGAGTGCGGGCGAGATCCGGCAAGTACCTGTCCGGAGGGGCTTCCCTTTCCCTGCCCAAAAAAACTGCCACCCGGCTGCTGGTTTCAGGATTTCTGAGCGCGCTCAAGTTCACAACGGTTACGGACTGCACCTCCGCCCCGGCGGTCCGCAGCACGTTGACCAGGCCATCGTGCTCTTTCCGGTAGTTCAAATCCACCAGCGCAACTTTCCTGCCCTGGAGCCTCCCCTGAACGAGAACCGGGAGCACCTCCCGGTTAAACTGCTGCTGGTAAGCCAGGTCCTCCTGCATTGCCGCAAGGGCTGCGGCGGTTCTGCGGTTCTCTTCTCTCAGGGAAACGAACTCCTGCTGGAGGTTCATGACCAGGCGCTCCTGCTGCTTCATGATTACGTCGCTTCCGATCATGGTGGTTCCTATTAAAATCCCGATTCCCAGGGCAAGAAAAACAGCTGCCAGGGAGGCAATGTGATATTTCAAATCAATGATCAAAAAAGAATACCCCCTTTTCCGGGATCAGATCCGAAGAATGAGCTTCAATTGAATAATGAGGAGTTGAAAGAACTGTCTCATTGCCGGGGAAACAGCAGCAACAACAACAAGGGGGATCAGAGCGGCCAAAAAGATCTCGGCAATATGCCGGAAAAGCAGGTTTCGCCGGTAGAGCTTGCTCACCCCTTTGGCATCAACCAGGATTGAGCCCACTTTAAGCCGCACTAAAAAAGTGCTGGCCATCCCGGGACGGCCTTTTTCCAGAAAATCTATCATATTTGAATGAGTGCCCACGGCCACAATAAGTTCGGCACCCTTTTCATAAGCCAGCAGGAGGGCAATGTCCTCGCTTGTGCCAGGAGCCGGAAAGAGGACCGCCTCCAGACCCAGATCTTGAACCCTTTTCAGGCCCGGCGCCGTTCCATCAGGATAGGCATGCACGACAATTTCCGCTCCTGAAAGGAGCGCCCGGTCGGAAACGCTGTCCATGTCTCCGACAATAAGATCCGGGAGGTAACCAAGCTCCAACAGAGCATCAGCCCCCCCGTCTACGCCCACCAGAACCGGTTTCACTTCGTCTATATAAGGTTTAATAGCCAGGATATCCTCCCGGTAACCCTGGCCCCGTACCACGATCAGGGCATGGCGCCCCTGCAAACCGGTCCGTAAAGCCGGAACAGGGTAATCCCCAAGGATCAAACCCTGTTCCTGCCTGGCATAGGTAAGAGTGTTTTCCACAAATTTAACCAGTTCCTTTTTTAAATTCTCCTGGGTTGCTTCCATTTTCGCCCGGACTGCGTCTTCCGAAAGCCATGTGCCATTCCCTATCCGCCTGCCGTCACGGTAGATTCCATCGCTGCAGAGAAGGATTTCGTCACCATCCCGGAGTTCGTTGATTACGCCGGCTCCGGCTTCATCAATCAAAGGAATCCCTGCTTTCAGAAGGGAAAGAGGGCCTGTATTGGGATACTTTCCGGTAATTGAGGAACTGGCGTTGACCACCGCACGCGGGCGGCAATCTATCAAACTCCTGGCTGCTACTTCATCAAGATCTTCATGGTCAATGACGGCAATTTCATGGGGCCGCAGGCGCTTTACGAGGTTTTTTGTCCGTCTGTCTACCTTTGCCTTTCCCCGGATTACCATCTCTTGTACCCCGCTACCAGTTGATTACACTCATAATTAAATTTTAAATCAAGGATGCCTCTGGTGCAAGAAATCTCCAAAATTCGTTTCTCAACTGACCCTGGCGCCGATCCGGAGCCGGTCCGCAACCATTGCAATAAACTCCGAATTTGTGGGTTTTCCCCGATCCACGTCAATTGTATACCCAAAAAATTTATTCATCAATTCCACATTGCCCCGGTCCCAGGCCAGTTCGATGGCATGGCGAATCGCCCTTTCCACCCGGCTGGGGGTTGTATTGTGCTTTTCTGCAATCATCGGATAGAGTTCTTTGGTCACCGCTCCCAGCAAACTCATTTCGCCGATGACGAGAATGATCGCGTCCCGAAGATACTGGTAACCCTTGACATGGGCCGGCACCCCCATCTGGTGAATCAAATTGGTTACCTCTACATCTAAATTGCGCATCTTGGGGTGCGGGACGGGAGTCTGGAAAGCGCCGTCGCTGGCCAGCTGCCGGACACGGTTTCCCAGCACCTCGAGATCAAAGGGCTTCAGGATATAGTAATTGGCTCCCAGCTCTACTGCCCGCTGGGTCATCGCCTCCTGGCCAAAGGCGGTTAAGATAATAACCTTGGGGCGCACCTCAAAATCAAGGCAGAGTTTTTCCAAAACCCCGATCCCGTCAAGGTGAGGCATGATGATGTCCAGAATCACCACATCAGGAATTTCCTGGTTGAGAAGCTCCAGAGCCTGCAGCCCATTGTGGGCGATTCCGGTAACCAGACAATCACTTTGTCCTTCGAAGTATTCTTTTAAAATTTCGCAAAATTCCCTGTTATCGTCAACTATCAGGATTTTAATCGTCTTATTCACCTTTTCCGCCTCCTAGTTACTCTTTCTTTTGATTTGCAAAACCTGCAAGTTAAGATTCGACGTCCGAAAACCAGATCCTTCTTCGAATCATGGCAAAAACTGGCTAATCCTGGTATTTTAATGGGATTAACACGCTGCAAGATTTTCTCCCTGGCAATTCCTCCGGAGACAATATTTTTAACTGTCGAATTCACGAGGCTCCAAAACAAAAGGCCAGGCGTCACCTGCCTGGTCTTGAAATGAAGCAATCCGGCTTCTTCCAGCATCGATTCTATGAGAACCCCGTACCCGCGCGTGGGATCATTGATAAAAACGTGTGTTACCGCACCAATCAACCTTCCGTTCTGGATAAGCGGGCTCCCGCTCATGCCCTGGACAATTCCCCCTGTTCGCCCCAAAAGTTCGAGATCGGTAATCTTCAGGATGAAAGCCTTCCCATCAGGGCGGGGCTGCGGAAAAACACTCTGAATCTCAACGGCAAAGGACTCTATTTTTTCGCCATTCAGGACGGTCAGCAGCCGGGCCGGCCCTTCCCTTACCTGGTGGCCCAGAGCAACAGGTACAGGCTCAGGAAACAGCGGATTTTTCAAATTTTCTGTTAGTTTTCCGAAGATGCCATACTTGGTGTTTTTGTCAATATTTCCTGTGGTTGCATCGCTCCCGAGAAAAAGTCCGACTTTTTCCCCTATCCTCCCGCGCTGCCCCTGCTGGATTCCCTGCACCGTTGCTCTGACAATTTTGCCATCACTCAAATCCAGCCACTGATTCGTTTCCGAATCTGTAATCACGTGGCCCAGGGCTCCGTACCTTTTCGTCTTGGGATCGAAAAAGGTGAGGGTTCCCACTCCTGCAGCACCGTCACGAACGTACAACCCAATGCGGTAGCGCCTTGTTTCCTGGCAGAAGATAGGTCTTACGCGGTACTCCCTGAAAACCCCTTGATGCTTAACCCTGAACCTGAGCACCTCTTTCTTCCGGGCAAGGCGATCGATTAAGAAGCTTACCTGGGCGTCACTCCGGACCGGGGTATCCTCGATTTCAAGGATGAGATCCCCGGGGGCAATCCCCGCCTCCCGAGCCGGACAGGCTTTCCTCCCAAAGGAATCCGTTATTCCTGCGTAGCCGACAACCGCCACACCCTGGGTGTGGAGAAGCACCCCGATGGAGTGCCCCCCCGGCACCACCCTGACAGGAGGAACCACCTCCACCGTAACCCGTTTCAGAGGCACTTTCCCAAAGAGCCGGAACTCCAGGTGCACCTGCCCCGGGAGGGCGGCAATGGGAGATTCGTCGAGAAAAGGGCAAAACAGCGCTTTCTTAAACCCTGCTTCTCTCCATCTCAGCATCCCCTCTCCATCCTGAGAGACGTAAGCAGTGATCCTGGAAGAGATCTGGCGCGGCAGGATGTTCTTGAACCTGACCTGTTCTCCAACACTAACCCGGTAAGTGGAGGGAATGCCGACAAAGGATTGAAGGAAAAGAGCAAAGATGCTCGCTCCCAAAAAAATAAAGAAGAGAAGGCTAAGAAGCCTGCGCCGCGCAGCGCGCTCCATTTTCCGCTCACTCCTTAGTCTCCCCCTGCTCAATCTTCCTCCGCGCTTCTTAACTTAACCCCTTCGCTTCCCTTTTATGCACAGGGCTAGCCCTGCTGTAAGATCTGCTCCGCGTGGATACGTGTTACCTCCTCATCCCCGCTGCCTCCCAGCATCCTTGCCAGTTCTTCCACCCGCGCCTGGTAATCCAGCAGGCGGACAAGTGTCCGCGTCTCTCCCCCCGAGATGATTTTTTCGATGTAGAAGTGTCTCCGGCCCCTTCCGGCAATGTGAGGAGAATGGGTCACACATAAAACCTGTTTTGTGCGGGCGACGGATGAGAGCCGCTCTCCCACCACCTGAAGCGTCCGGCCTCCAATTCCGGTGTCAATTTCGTCGAAGATAAGCGTTGGGATCTCGTCATTTTCGGCAAAAATGACTTTGAGTGCAAGCATCACCCGGGACATTTCGCCGCCTGAAGCGATCTTTGCAAGCGGCTTCAGGGGTTCGCCCGGGTTTGCGCTGAACAGAAATTCCAGGCAGTCCCACCCCGCTGGAGCAGGCTCATCCAGCTTATCCCATTTGATGTCAAAGCGGGCATGCTCCATCCCCAGGCTGCGCAGCTCATCTGTTACAGCCTCGATAAAGGAAGCCGCCTTTTCCCTCCGGAGAGCGGACAAAAGGCGGGCCGCCTCCTCATACTCGCGCAAGACCTTTTCGTACTCTTCAGCCAGTTCGCAGGAACGGGTCTGCACCAAGTAGAGCTCCTCCAGTTCGGCGGCGGCCTGCTCCCGGTAGGCGCACACTTCAGCCAGGGAGGGGCCGTACTTGCGCATCAAACCTTTCAAAGTAAAAAGCCTGTCTTCCACCTCCCGGGCGCGCTCCGGATCGAAATCCAGATTTTCCCTGTAACGGTGCAGGGAATCAACCACATCTTCGAGTTTGTACTTGATTTCTTCCAGGGAGGCGTTGATCTTCGCCACCGAGGCATCGTAGCGCGCCATTTCCCGGGTTAAATCCAGCGCCCGGCTCAAAAGGTCAGAGGCGGAAACCAGATCCGCACCCCCTTCTGAAAGGCTAAAAACCACCTCGCGGGTGAGTTCCACCAGCCTTTCCCTGTAGCGGAGGCGCTCCCGCTCCTGCTGCAGTTCTTCTTCTTCCCCCGGGACGGGCCTTGCCCGCTCGATCTCTTCAATGGCATGGCGGAGGTAGTCCGCCCGGCGCCTGACTTCGCTCTCATCCAGCCGCCGTTTTTCTTTTTCCTTTTTCAGAAAAGCAAGGCGCTGGTAAAGGTCTTCCACCAGGGAGCGCTGCCTCAATACCTCACCCCCGGCGAAGCGATCCAGCAGTTCCCGGTGCCGTTCTGTTTTAAGCAGGGACTGGTGCTCATGCTGCCCGTGCAAATCGACCAGAAGCTCTCCCAGCGCCCGGTAAACCGCGAGGGGAACAATCCGCCCGTTAACCCGGCAGAAACTTCTTCCCCCGCGGACCACCTCCCGCGCAAGCAAAAGAGAGCCGTCTTCACTCGCGGGCAAACCGAACTCCGCCAGTTTTTGAGAAATCCGGGGCAGGGAGGTGCAGTCAAAAAAACCTTCCACCAGGGCCCTTTCGGCCCCGGTCCGCACCTGTTCGCCGGAGGCCCGCCCCCCAACCAGAATATTCATGGCATCAACAACAATTGATTTTCCTGCCCCTGTTTCCCCGGTCAAAACATTCAGACCGGAGTCCAGGGTCAGGGTAATCTTCTCGATCAGTGCCAGATTTTCGATGGAAAGCTGGACAAGCACGGGCTCTCCCTCACTCCAGAAGAGACTCAAACCTTTCCAAAACCTGATGCACAAGATCCCGGGGTTTCACCACAACCAGAATCGTGTCATCCCCTGCAACGGTCCCGATAATTTCCCGCCAGCCCACCTGATCGATCACCGAGGCAATGCTCTGGGCGGCACCGGGCAAGGTATGAACAACGATTAAATTCTCGCTGTAATCGAGACTCACCACGGCATCCTGGAAAACACGCCGGAGGCGCTCATTTACCCGGGGTGCTTCCAGCTGCTGCAGCGGCCTGGCATAACGGTATGAATTATCACCTGTAGGAATTTTCACCAGCTGAAGCTCCTTAATATCGCGGGAAATGGTAGCCTGGGTTGCGCGGATTCCCCTGGCCCGCAGTTCAAGGGCCAGTTCTTCCTGGGTAGCAACCGGCTTTTCTTCGATAATTTCCAGGATCAACTGCTGGCGCCGCAGTTTCATAGAACCTTTTCTTCCCCCCGGCAACCGGAATTTTTCTGAAAAGCTACCAGAAAGGGGGCGCGGGGTGAACGGTTGGGAAATTCCGTTAAGATTACATCCCACTGCCTGGGGTTGAGGCTCTCAACATATCGCAGAACCGCCCTCCCCTCATCCCCTCCCCCCTCATGACCCCGGTAAACAACAACCGTCACAAGGCCTCCCGGTGCCAAAAGATCCGCCGCCTGCTCCAGGGCCGCAACTGTGGTATCCGGATGGGTGATGATCTGGTGGTCCCCCCCGGGCAAATATCCCAAATTAAACATCACCACTTTGATCCCGGGCGGAACAAATTCCTTGAGCCGCTCATGGCCCGCCCGGATCAAAACCACCCTGCTCTCAAATCCCTCCACCCGGAGGCGGGTTGCGGTATGGAGAAGGGCTTCCTCCTGGATGTCGAAGGCATAAACCCTCCCCTGCTCCCCTACCCTCCTGGCAAGGTAAAGGGTATCGTGGCCGTTTCCCGCCGTTGCGTCAACCGCCTGATCTCCCAACTGCAGCACCCGCCCCACCAGAAGCTGGGCAAGGACCACCGGGGTTGCAAAAACCCTCGGCATCAATGGTCGCTCTCCCGGAGTTTAAGCCGCAGAACTTCAAAAAACGTTCTCCTGCGGAGCTTCACCAATCTTGTGCGGACCTCCGCCTTACGGACCAGAATTTGATCCCCCTTGCGCAAGGGAAAACCGACCTGCCCGTCAATTGTCAGCATAACCTCGGGGGAATCGGACTTCAAGATAATTCTGATGGTCTGGTGTTCGGGAAGAATAAAGGGCCGCGCATAAAGGGTGTGAGGACAGATGGGAGTCACAATCATGACATCAAGGTCCGGACTGACAATCGGTCCGCCTGCGGAAAGGGAATAGGCGGTCGAGCCTGTAGGCGTGGCCACGATAATTCCGTCTGACCGGTAAGTAACAAGGTATTCATCCTTTACATAGGTCTCCAGCCTGATAATGCGAGAAAGAGGCCCTTTTGTAATCGCGGCATCGTTTAAGGCATAAAAGCGGGCAATCGCTGCACCCTCCCGCAACACCTCGGTGGCCAGCATCATCCGCTCTTCAATTTCGTAATCCCCCCGCAAAAGCCTTTCCAGACTGGGAAACAAATCCGGCATTTCCAGATCTGTAAGAAAGCCCAGGTGACCCATATTAACACCTAAAATGGGAACTCCCGTCCCTGCAGTGCGGCGCGCCGTTCCCAAGAGGGTACCGTCTCCCCCCAGGGAAATGATCATGTCCACCTGCTCTGCAAATTCGGGGCCAGGGCAACCCAGTTCGGCCAGCTCCGCATCTTCAGCGGTACACTGGGGCATAATCACCTGAACATCGCGCTTTTCGAACCACTCCCTCAAAAGCTGCAAGATCTTGCCGCCCCGCGCCTTCCGGAGATTCACCACCAAACCAACCCGTTTCATCGTTTGCCTCTCAACTCCTAAAAAGAATCTCAGCAATCCGAACGGCCCCTGAGAGCAGTGTGAGCTGTTTCAACGACCCTGCGCACCTCCCCGGGTGAAACCATTCTGGACGGCCCCTCCTGCGCCAGATGCATCCATAAAAAAAATTCCAGATTTCCATCTGCTCCTAAAAGAGGGGAGTGAGTGAGCCCCCTGATATCGAAACCCAAATCCCGCGCTGCGGCCATTACCCGTTCCAGGACCTGGATGTGGACCTCAGGGTCCTTGACGACTCCGCCCTTTCCCACCTGGGCGCGCCCCGCCTCGAACTGGGGCTTGACCAGGGCCACAACCTCCCCCTCAGGTTTTAACAGTTCCCTGACCGCAGGAAGCACCTTTTCAAGCGAAATAAAAGAGAGGTCGAGCGTCACCAGATCCACCCTGGCACGTAAAACTTCCGGCGTCAAGTAGCGAATGTTGGTCTTTTCCAGCACCACAACCCGCGGGTCCTGGCGCAGTTCCCAGGCCAGCTGACCGTACCCGACATCAACGGCGTAAACGCGCTTTGCTCCTCTCTTCAGGAGGCACTGGGTAAACCCCCCTGTCGAGGCCCCGGCATCGAGCACAACCTTGCCCCGAACATCAATCCCAAACTCCTGCAAAGCGGCTTCCAGCTTGATCCCCCCGCGGCTGACATAAGGGCAGGGAGGAGCCTTGACTTCAATTTCACCCGCGGGCGCGACAAAGGTTCCGGGCTTTTCAACTTTGCGCCCTTGATGGAACACAAGACCTGCCATGACCGCCCGCCGCGCCTGCTCCCTGCTTGAGAAAAAGCCCCTTTCCACCAGCAGGAGGTCAATCCGCTTTTTGCCCTGCCGACCCAAGGCTACCATCCCTTTGCCCGGATGAAGTCGATCACGCCATCCACATCCAGTCCATACTGCCGGCGCAAAATTTCCGGTGCACCGTGCTCCACAAAACAGTCAGGAATCCCGATCCGGACCACCTCGCCCCGGAAGCCCCGGTCTGCCAGAAATTCCAGCACGGCGCTTCCGAAGCCCCCGGCCCGGACATTTTCCTCAAGGGTCAGCACCCGCTTCGTTCTCTCGGCCCAGGAAAGGATCAAAGCTTCATCCAGCGGCTTCACAAAACGAGAGTTAATTACAGCCACATCTTTGCCCTGTTCTGCAAGGACCTCTGCCGCTTTCAGAGCCGTGTAAACAGAGGGTCCAACCGCAACAATTACAAAATCTTTGCCCTCCCGCAGGAGTTCCCCCTGGCCGGGCGAAAGACGGGCAGGAGGGGGATCCAGATTCACATTCAGAGCAAAACCGGCCCCGCGGGGGTAGCGAATTGCTACTGGCCCTTCGTAATTAAGGGCGCTCCACAGCAGCTCCACCAGTTCGTTCTGATCCTTCGGCGCCATCAGGATCATGCCGGGAATGTGGCGCAAATAAGAGAGATCGAATATACCCTGATGCGTTTCTCCATCTTCTCCCACCAATCCCCCCCGGTCCAGGGCGAAAATCACCGGAAGTTTCTGGAGGGCCACATCGTGGAGGATCTGGTCATAAGCGCGCTGCAGGAAGGTTGAATAAATGGCAACAACGGGGCGGCAGCCGCTCTTTGCCAGACCTGCGGCAAGCGTTACCGCATGCTGCTCTGCAATTCCCACATCAAAGAAGCGATCTGGAAACTTCCGGGCAAATTCAGTCAGGCCCGTTCCGTCCGGCATTGCCGCAGTAATCGCCACAACCCCGGGATTCTCCCGGGCGATCCGGATGAGGCATTCCCCGAAAGTTTGCGTAAAAGTAGGAGCCGGGCCTGAGGAGAGGGGCTCTCCCGTTTCTAAATTAAAGGGTCCCAGCCCATGAAATTTATCAGGATTTCTCTCCGCAGGAGGATACCCCTTTCCCTTCTTGGTGTAAACGTGGATGAGAACGGGCCCCGGCAGTCCCTTTGCCCGCTCCAGGGTGAGGCTTAAAAGCCTGAGGTTGTGCCCGTCTATGGGCCCCAAATAGGTAAAACCGAGTTCTTCAAAAAGCATCCCGGAAACAAGGAGGTACTTCAAGCTGTCTTTAAAACGCTCGACGGCCCTGACCATGCGCGGCCCGATATTCGGAATCCGGCGCAGGACTTCTTCTATTTCTTCTTTGCTGCGGTGGTAGAGGGGATCGGTCCGCAGCCTGCTCAAATAACCCGATAAAGCACCGACATTGTTGGCAATGGACATTTCATTATCATTGAGAACAACAATCAAACGGGTGCCCAGGTGGCCCGCGTGGTTCATCGCTTCAAAAGCCATCCCGCCGGTGAGGGCTCCGTCTCCGATCACCGCCACCACCGCGTAGTTTTCTTTCTTGAGGTCTCGTGCTAAGGCAAAACCCAGCGCGGCGGAAATCGAGGTGCTGCTGTGCCCGGTTCCAAAGGAGTCGTGTTCGCTTTCCCGGGCCTTCGGAAAACCGCTCAAACCACCGTACTGCCTTAAGGTGGAAAACTGTTTCCGGCGCCCGGTGAGGATCTTGTGAACATAACACTGGTGCCCCACATCCCAGATAATCTTGTCCCGCGGGGAATCAAAGACCCGGTGCAGGGCAATGGTCAACTCCACCACCCCCAAATTGGGAGCGAGGTGCCCCCCGGTGCGCGAAACCGTATCAAGTAAATAAGCCCTGATTTCCCGGGCTAAAGCTTCGAGCTCTGCAAAGGTAAGGCTGCGCAAATCCGAAGGGGACTCAATTCTCTCAAGGATCACTTTTTCTTCACCTTTTCCCCTCTGGCCGGACGGAAAAATTCATATCCGGTCAGCTTCTCGACCCAGGCAACCAGCTGTCCCAATCGGAACATAATTTCCGTGGCCTCCCGCAGTGCCAGCCCCTTCCCGAGGGCTTTCCCCCCCACGCTTGCCGCTGCCACCAGTCCTGTCATCACTGTAGTCAGCCAGCCAACCTCAATGCCCGGGCGGTTTGCCAGGAGGCGAAAAACAATTACCGCCCCCAGGGCCCCGGCAAGCGTGCTTGAAATATCTCCCATGACATCACTGCAAAAAACTGCAACCTGATCGGCGTTCTTGATTAGCCTGACCGCCTGGCGCGCCCCCCAGACCTTATTTGCAGCCCGCGCGTTTAAAGGGCCGCATTCGGCTGCGGCTGCCGCAAAACCGATCATGTCCGAAATCACACCGATCAGAATAACCACCAGCAAAAGGAGAAAAGCTAAGAAAAGAACTAAAATCTGCCTCAAGAGGACTTCGGCCAGGTAGCTGAAAATCAGGCTGAGAACGAAGGTAAGAGCGGCATTCCCTAAACCCCGGCGCAGCCACCGGTTCCGCATCCTGGATTCACCTGCAGATGATAAAATATCCGGAAAAAATTTAACCAATTAAATAAGTTGGGGTTGAGGTTTGACCTCTTCCTCCAACCTGAACCTTATATTTTAAGCAGGTGGTCACCTGCTGAGTAAATATTGTGGCTTAGGTCTAGCAGGTTTTCCCCACAAGGCGCCAGAACGTCGCCGTTCTGGTGGTTCCCCTTTAAGCCTGTTCTGTTTCGTCGCCGAAAACAGGGCTAGATTACCACTTAGTCCACACTTTAATCCTCAACAGGTGCCGCCCCGAGGCGGACAGTCTAGGAGTTTTCCTCGGCGGTCCGACCGACTTCTAGCCTCTTTTGCAGTGATGGTTTCAAACGGTGCTTTCTGCTTCTAGGGCCCCTCGAAACAAAAAGCTTTTTCTCGTTATCCACCAGCACCACTCAAGGCAGGCTACTCTGCACACAGCACCTTTCGGCGCCACATGCAGAATCCACCCACGCCGCAGTTTGACTCCTGCGTACATGGGCCTCCGCGGAGGAAGGGTCAACGCCTACATGCCTTTGTAGATCGCCCTTCCTCCTTAACTCCCGGTGCAAACCCCCGACTGGGCTTCGGAAGCCCGCACCAGGAACTTCATCGTAGCGCCCGCGACGGATTTTTAGGCCCGCCTTTGAAGTCAGCCGTCCCGACTAGAATACTGCACCACCTGCTTCCGTATTCACCTTGTACCGCAATTATTCGGTGTTATGCAGGACTTATTATAACATATGTACGAAACGCAAACAAATATACGCTTAAGTCAAGAGCGGCGGTGTAAGAGGCAACGAGCAGCTTCCCTTAAAAATTCTGCCTCAGCCCCAAAAATTTCGAGACTTTGCAGGGCTTTACGCACCTGAAACGCGGCCAACTCACGCGCCCGCTCCAGACCAAAGAGAGCAGGATAAGTGGCTTTTTGCCTGGCAAGATCCCGCTTTACAGGTTTTCCGAGCAAAACCTCATCACCAGTGAGATCCAGAATATCATCGGTGATCTGAAAAGCCAGACCGAAAGCAACCGCGTAGTCCGTGAGGGCGCTCAAAGCGTGTTCCCCTGCCCCGGCAAGCAGGGCACCTGCCCGCACCGCGACCCGGAAGAGGGCGGCCGTTTTATGAAGGTGAATGTACTCCACGAGGTCTGGCGCAACCTGCTTCCCCTCAGACTCCAGATCCACCACCTGACCGGCAATCAATCCCCTTGTACCTGCTGCAGCCGCCACTTCCTCGATAACCTGGAGAACCAACCCTGGGGGGAAATCACGTTTGAGGTGGCACAGGGTTGCAAAAGCAAGGGTAAGAAGCGCGTCCCCTGCCAGAATTGCCGTAGCTTCTCCAAAAACCCGGTGGCAGGTGGGCCGGCCGCGCCGGAAATCGTCGTCATCCATCGCCGGTAAATCGTCGTGAATCAACGAGTAGGTATGGAGCATCTCAAGGGCGCAGGCAGCCGGGAGAATCCTGGCCTGTTCTCCTCCAAGAGCTTCAGCTGCGGCCAGGGTGAGGGCGCCCCGGAGGCGCTTTCCCCCAGCAAAGATGCTGTAGCGCATCGCCTCGTGGATCGACGGTGGATACAGCGCAGCAGGAGGCAGGTAGCGGTCCAGCCCTTCGTTGATCAGGTCCGCCCTGGCGGCAAGCTCCCTTTCCCAGTTCATTTCAGCTTTCCCCCCGAATCCTTTCTTCCAGCCAGGAGGGAACATCGGAATAATAATCGCTGAGTAAAATTTCTATTTGCTCTTCGAAAACATTTAACTTGGCAATGCAGATACGCAACAAATTGATCCCTTCCTGAAATGCGGCCAGGGCCTCCTCAAGGGTAAGCTCCCCCTTTTCCAGTTCTGTGACTACTTTTTCAAGGCGCGCGACAGCCTCTTCAAAAGCTATTTCTTCCTGGTGAACTCTGCGATCTTCCAAGGGGTCCCCTCCTTCGCTTCTTCTACCCTGCAGTCCAGGCTCCCTTCTCCCAGGATCACTTCAAGAGAGTCGCCCTTTTTTACCTGGCGGCTGCTGCGGACAACCTGGCCGGTTTGCGGGGCCCAGCACAGACTGTACCCCCGCTGCAAGATGGCAAGGGGGCTGAGAGAATTTAATTTCCCGGCCAGGACCTCCACCTTTGCCCTGGCACCCTCCTGAGCTCTTTGCATCCCCTGGATCAGCCGGAGGCTCAAAAGCTTCACTTCCTGCTTATGAACAATTGCCGTATTTTGAAGGATCCGGGTGAAATTCCGGCCGGCGCTCCCCCGGACCCTCTCCCTTCTTTCCCTGAGAACCTGAAAAATTCCTTGAATCAGGCGATTCTGAAGAGAATAAAGCCTGCTTTCCAGTTCGGCGCGAGAAGGAACCACAAGCTCTGCGGCGGCCGAGGGGGTGGGCGCCCTTAAATCCGCAACAAAATCTGCAATCGTATAATCGGTCTCGTGGCCCACGGCGCTTACTACGGGAATGCGCGAGTCGAAAATCGCCCGCGCCACTTCCTCGGTGTTAAAAGCCCAGAGCTCTTCGAGAGAACCTCCCCCTCTCGCAACAATAACGACATCGAGATCCGTCCGCCGGTTCAAGGCAGCCAGGGCAGCGCAGATCTGCAGCGGAGCCTGCTCTCCCTGAACGGCGGCAGGAGCCAGCAGAATGGGAATTCCCGGAAAACGCCGGCGCATCACCGTAACCAGGTCGTGCCACACCGCGCCGCTCGGAGAGGTGATCACCCCCACCTTCCGGGGAAGAAAAGGGAGCGGCTTTTTGCGCTCGGGTGCAAAGAATCCTGCTGCTTCAAGCTTATTCTTCAACCGGCAGTAGGCAAGGTAAAGGGACCCCAGCCCATCAGGTGTCAATTCTTCCACATAGAGCTGGCAGCTTCCGTCCCTTTCGTAAAAGGAAACGTACCCGCGCACCAGCACATTCATCCCGTTGGCAGGCAAAAAGGAGAGCAGGCTGCTCCGCGAGCGAAACATCACACAACGCAGGGAACCGGTTTCATCTTTGAGGGTAAAATAAAGGTGGCCGGAAGCATGGGACTTAAAATTCGAAATCTCACCGCGCACCCAGATGTTGTTGAGAACGGGGTCCCCTTCCAGGAGATTTCGGAGGCGGCTGGCAACCTCTCCGACGCGGTAAACTTTTCTGATAACCACTAGCTGACCGCGGCTTTTTGCCTGGCCGCCTGGACAAGGTTGTAGATCAGCATGATGATCCGCATCGGCCCCACTCCGCCGGGGACGGGGGTAATGTAGCCGGCCACTTCAGCGGCGCTCTCGTAATCAACATCCCCCACCGACTTCCCGTCAACCCAGTTCGATCCCGTATCGATCACAATCGCGCCCGGCTTAATCATCTCTCCCGTAATCGCCCTTGGCCTTCCCACTTCGGCAATCAGGATGTCCGCCTGTTTCGTGTAGGGGACGAAATCGGCATCGGGGTGAACAAGGGTCACCGCACACCCTTTTTCAAACAGCATCATCGTAACCGGTTTTCCGATTTCGATGGACCAGCCGACCACCACAGCATGTTTCCCTTTAAACTTGATGCCCAGGTTTTCAAGGATTTTGACGCAGGCATGAGCAGTGACGCCCCAGTAGCACTTGTCTCCGATCACCAGGTTCCCGATGTTGACCGGGTGAAAGGCATCAATGTCCTTCTCCGGCGCAATCGCATCCATCACCTGCTTCTCATAGGGATGGAGGTGGTGGGGCAGGGGAAGCTGGACGAGAATTCCGTGCACGCTGTCATCCCGGTTCAGCTTATCAATCAAAGCAAGCAACTGTTCCAGGCTGACGTCTTCCGCCAGATGGTGGGTTTCGGCAAAGCCTCCTGCACCCTCGCATGCCTTTGCCTTACTCCGTACATAAAGGGCTGAATCGGGAGCATCCCCGACCAGGATCAGGGCCATGCTCGGGTTGATCCCCTTCTTCTTAAGATCCTCGACCTCTTTTGCCAGCTGCTGCCTGATCTCCTCGGCCATCGCCTTGCCGTCAATGCGAACCGCTGCCATCGAAAATCCCTCCTTAAAAATTAATCAGGGTTTTCATTTGCCGGATAATTTCCAGACAAGGAAAGGAGAACTGGACCCCTCCCGCGGTCCAGTTCTCCAGGCCACCCATGCACCCTACTGCCTTTTCTCCAACTGCCACTTGGCCGCTTCAACGGTATTCCGCATCAGAATCGCGGTTGTCGCAGTGCCGGCGCCGCCCGGAACCGGGGTAATCCAGGCTGCCCTTTCCTTCGCCACTTCAAACTCAACGTCCCCGACAATCTTGCCGTCCTTGGTTGTATTGATTCCAATGTCAACGACAATTGCGCCCTCTTTGATCCATTCCCCTTTGATTAAATGAGGCACACCTACGGCAACCACGAGAATCTCGGCACGTCTTACGTGGGATTCGGTAAGCCCCCGCTGGCCCGTTGCAATGTGGCAAATGGTTGTGGTCCCGAAGCTGTTCAAAAGCAGGAGCGCTGCCGGCTTTCCTACGATGTCGCTGTGGCCGACAACAACTACCTCTTTCCCGTAAATATCAACACCCGTAGATTTTATCAACTCGTAGGCCCCCAAGGCCGTGCAGGGTGCCATGCGGGGCTTCCCAAAGGAAACCAGACCCATGTTCGTTGGGGTAACACCTTCTACGTCCTTTTCGTAGGCAATGCTCCACTGGCATACCTTGGCATCAATCTGGGGAGGAACGGGCATCTGGAGAATGATTCCCGTAACACCGGGATCGGCGTTCAACCCTGCAATATGCTTTAAAAGCTGTTCCTGGGTGGTATCGGCCGGCAACTCCTGGAGTTCGTACTTAATCCCGCAGGCCTCGGCATTTTTCCGCTGGGCATTTGTGTAAACACGCGAGGCTTCGTTTTCGCCCACCTGAACTGCCACCAGGCTCGGATAAACTCCCCTGGCCTTCAATTCTTCAACTTCTTTGATCACCTCGGCCCTGATCTTCTCCGCAAGGGGCTTTCCTAACAGAAGCTGTGCAGCCATTTCTCTTCCTCCTCACTATTAAGAGTAAACAGGCTTCCTGCTTCATCGGAGCGCCCACCGACGCCGCACCGGCAGGCGAATCCCCGGGCAGTACCTGTCGCCCCCGCCTTTCGCCCCTCCTCCGGAAGGGCTGCCCGGCGGGAGATTAAAAAAGCAGATACTCGAGACTTCTAAACCCTCTTCCTTCACCTCCCGGCTCTCTGGTTGATATCCTTCCTGTACACCTTAAGCACGTCAGGGAGGAGTCCCTCTCGGCTTCCCCCCGCGCCGCCTGAACTGGAAAGAGCAGTTCACCACATCAGGTGGTTATATTCGTGAAAAACTTACCAAATTCCTGCCTCGGAAGCCAAAACTTTGATGATTTTCTTCAGCCAATATTTGCAAGATAACGATTGATTGCCAGGGCCGCCCGCTTCCCTGCAGCCATCGCTCCGATCACAGTGGCAGAGCCCGTCACCAGATCCCCCCCGGCGTAAACCCCGGGCAGGGGGCTCTGCCCGGTGGCCGGATCAACAGCAACCCCTTCACCGCCGGGTGCAAGAAGCTCAGGCTCGTCGGAAAGCGCAAGAAGGTTCGGGTTCTGACCGATGGCAATGATCACCGTATCAACAGGAATGGTAAATCTGGAATCGGGCAGGGGAACGGGCCTCCGCCTTCCCGAACTGTCCGGTTCTCCAAGCTCGTAGCGGATGCAGGTTGCCGCCTGAACCCAACCCGAGGAATCCCCGTGGAACCGGACGGGACTCACAAGGAACCGGAAAGCTATCCCCTCACGGCGCGCAAGCCTGAACTCCTCGGCGCGCACCGGCATCTCTACGGCAGTCCGCCGGTAAAGAACAACAACCTCCTCTCCCCCCAGGCGCACGGCCACCCGGGCAGCATCAACGGCCACATTGCCCCCCCCAACCACGGCAACCCGCTTTCCCACTTTGACAGGAGTGATGTAGTCGGGAAAGAGGTAGGCCTTCATGAGGTTGACCCGGGTCAGAAATTCATTGGCGGTGTAAATGCCGTTCAGGTGCTCCCCGGGAACCCCCATCAAACGGGGCAGTCCCGCTCCCGTTCCCAGAAAAACTGCATGGTATTCCCGCCGCAACTCTTTCAGGGTGTAAAGCTTTCCGACAGGGGCGTTAACTTCAATGGCAACACCCAGGGACTTCAGGTTCTCTACCTCCGCGGCGACAATCCTTTTCGGGAGGCGAAATTCGGGAATCCCGTAGGAGAGCACCCCGCCGGGAAGATGGAGCGCTTCGAAGATCGTCACCTCGTGGCCGAGCCGGGCCAGTTCCGCTCCGGCACTCAAACCTGCAGGCCCGGCGCCGACAACAGCAACCCTTTTCCCGGAAGAGCGGAAACGCCCGGCAGGAGCCACCCCGTGCTCCAGCCCCCAATCTCCCACAAAACGCTCAAGCCTGCCAATGGCGACAGGCTCGTGTTTTTTGCCCAAAGTGCAGTATTTTTCGCAGTTCAGCTCCTGCGGGCAGACCCGCCCGCAAACAGCGGGGAGGCTGTTCTTTTCCCGGATCCGCAAAACCGCTTCCCTGTATTTTCCTTCTCGCAGCAAGGATATAAAGCCTGGGATGTCCACCCCGACAGGGCAGCCGCGCTGACAGGGAGCTTTTGGACAACCCAGGCAGCGGGAGGCCTCTTGCCGGGCCTGTTCGGCGGTGTACCCCAGGGCCACTTCGTCAAAGCTCCGGACCCGCATTGTAGGGTCCATAACCTGCATCGGAACACGAGTGCTGATTCCAGAACTCATCTGCGGCACATCCCCCTGCCCTGAAATCCGCGCGAAAACAGGGAGTCGGCTGCCCTTTCTTCATGCCGGTACACCTGAAGCCGGGCTTTGAGCAAATCCCAATCCACCAGGTGGCCGTCAAACTCGGGCCCTTCCACACAGGCAAATTTTACCTCGCCGCCAACCAGTACCCGGCATGCTCCACACATCCCGGTTCCATCTACCATAATCGGATTCAGGCTGACGGCGGTTTTAATCTGGTAGCAAGCGGTAAGACGGCAAACAGCCTCCATCATCTGGGGAGGGCCGATGCAGACACAGTACCGGGGCGGTTGATGCTGCTCCAGGTACCTCTTGACCCCTTCGGTCATAGGTCCCCGGATTCCCTCGCTCCCGTCGTCGGTTGTTATGATTAAGGGCTTGCAAAACCCCTCCATCTCTTTCTTTAAAATGAGAAACCGGCTGGAGCGCGCCCCAATCACTCCAACCACCCGGTTCCCGCAGCCGGCCAGGGCGCGCGCAATGGGGTAAAGGGGAGCCGCTCCAACCCCTCCGCCAACGCACAAAACAACTCCGTAATAATCAAGCCTTGCGGGTTTGCCCAGGGGGCCCGCCAGATCCCGGATTACGTCCCCCACCTGGAGGGAACCCAGCTGTCTGGTGGTGAACCCCACTTCTTGAAAAATCAGGGTGATTGTACCCTCCGCACGGTCAAAATCGGAGATCGTTAGGGGAATCCGCTCTCCCCGAGGGTCAAGCCGAAGGATTACAAACTGCCCTGGCCCGGCCCTGGCCGCCAGGAGCGGTGCCTTTACAACTATTTTTTTAATGCCTGGCCCCAACTCGGTCTTCGCCACAACCGGAAAGTCGTTCATTCCGTTCTTTCCTTACAGAAAGATTCTCTGGCGATGCGCCCCAGAATACCGTTGATAAACCTGGGGGCATCATCGGTGCTGAAGGTTTTTGCAAGCTCGAGAGCCTCGTCAATGGCAACATTTACAGGAACTTCGCGGCAGTAAAGCATTTCAAAAAGAGCCAGCCTCAAAATATTCCGGTCCACATTGGCCATGCGCGGTAAATCCCAATCGGTGGCGTACTTTTTGAGCAAACTATCAATTTCCTCAAGATGCGCCAGCGCTCCCTCCACGAGGGCCCGCGCGTATGCGGCCGTTTCCCCCGTAATCTGGAATTCATTGAAAGTAAAAATCAGCGCCTTTTCGGGTCTGACTTTTCCAACATCAACCTGAAACAAGACCTGGAGAGCAACTTCTCTGGCCCGCCGCCTTCCCAATCCTGAACCCTCCTGACGCCTTGCTTTGGGCCCCCCAATATCACCGCTCCCGGAAGATGCGCTCCCACCACTCTCCGGGACCGCCTCCCTCATCAAACCGCCTTCCCAAAAAATAGCCGATTAAAACACAGAGCAGCACAAAGACAGTTTTCCAGAAACCGAAAAGAATGATCAAAAGCCCCACCGCGAGGCCCAGGACGACTCCCAGCACCTTTCCCCGGTGTCTTTCAAGCAGATCCTCGAAGATTTCTCGTAAAGGCCTTCCACCCCACATCAAAGGCTCCCCTTCTTTCCGTCTCACGAGCCTACTCCACACGTGCCCGCTGCTCCAGGGAAACGCTTCCGATCCGTACCCGGACCTGGAGCACCCGGATCCCCGCTTTCTCCTCCAGGTAGTCCTGAATCACCTGCTGAACCGTTTGGGAAACAGCCGGAAGGTTTGCCTCCGGGTTGACGTTTAAATTAAGAAAAACCGCAAGACCATCCCGGCTGTAGCGCAGAACCGGCTTGACTTCACGCACATCCCGGATCTGGCGGGCAGCCCTGCGGATCAAATTCTCGAGGGCCGGGGCCGCAATTTCTATTCTTCCGAGCCCCGTTTCCTGGACGGTGATCTCATGTTCCCTCTGCCCCCTGAGCACGACAAGGAGAAGCTGGAATGCCATGAGAAGAAGAAAGAAACTGACAATCCCTACTCCCCAGCGGTTTGCCGGTACAGTAAAAAAGCCAGGCAAAAAGTAAAACGGCTCCGTCCACCCCAGCGCGAGAGAAATCGCAAAACCTGCCAGAATGATCATGATCAGCGAATAAACCACAAGGAGGAAACGGTAAGGTAGGCGCATCAAGTGCTCGAAAACTCCTTTCGCAGGCTTCCTATTTCACGCGCTGCTCTTCCTGGGCTTCCTGAAAGTGTACTCCCTGGACGTGGACGTTGACCTCAACCACGGTGAGCCCCGTCATGCTCTCAATGGCCTGCTTCACATTTTCCTGAACCCTCACGGCAACATCGGGGATGCGCACCCCAAATTCCACAATCACAAAAAGGTCTACCGCCGCCTCCCGCTCCCCCACCTCAACCTTGACTCCGCGCGCGAGGTTGCGCCTGCCGAGCATTTCTGCAATCCCGCCGGCGATCCCGCCGCTCATTCCCGCAATTCCCTCGATCTCAGTTGCCGCCAAACCGGCAATCACCGCGACAACCTCGTTGGCGATCCGGATTGCCCCTAAAGAGGTGGTGCGGCTTGTTTCCTCAACTTTACCATCAACCATTCCTGACTACCCCCTTTTGAAAATTCCCCAAAACCATTATACCAGGCAGGGGCGCAATTGCAAGGAAAACCTCGCCTCAGGTCAGGCGGCGCTGGATGAAGTTCGTATATGTTTCACCGCGCTGGAAAAAGGCGTTATCCATAATCCGTTGCAAAAAGGGGATCGTTGTGGCAACACCTTCAATTTCAAACTCCCTTAAAGCCCGCCGCATCCGTCTGATCGCCTCGCTGCGGTCTTTTCCCCAGGTGATCAATTTCGCAATGAGAGAATCGTAATAAGGCGGGATCCGGCAGCCCGGGTAAACCCCGCTGTCAACCCGCACTCCAAACCCTCCCGGAGGAAGGTAGGCAGTAATAACCCCGGGGCAGGGGCGGAAATCCAGCTCAGGATCTTCGGCATTGATCCGGCACTCGAGCGCCGCCCCCGAAAACTTAATGTCCTCCTGCCGGTAGCCCAGGGGCTCACCTGCGGCGATCCGGATCATCTCGGCAACGATATCTATCCCGGTGACCCACTCTGTGACGGGATGCTCCACCTGAAGCCTTGTGTTCATCTCGATAAAATAGTAGTTGCCCTGTTTATCCAGCAGAAACTCGACAGTTCCCGCCCCGACGTAGTTTACGGCCCTGGCAGCCCTCACTGCGGCAGCCCCCATTTCCTCCCGGAGCGCCGGAGTCAGTGCCGGACAGGGAGTCTCTTCCACCAGCTTCTGGTGCCGTCTCTGAATGGAGCAGTCCCTTTCCCCCAGATGGACTACATTTCCGTACTGATCTGCTAAAACCTGGATTTCCACATGCCGCGGCTCCACAATGTACTTTTCCAGATAAATCCCGCCGTCTCCGAAGGCTGCTTCTGCCTCGGTCCGCGCCGTGCTGACCGATTTTTCCAGCTCCGCGCGGTTCTGGGCAATCCGCATCCCCCGGCCGCCCCCGCCGGCAGATGCCTTGATGATGACGGGATATCCGATGGCCTCGGCGATCTCGGCAATTTCATCATCTTTTGTAAGCAAGCCAGGAGAACCGGGCACAACCGGCACACCGGCCTTTGCCATAAGCTCCCGGGCGCGTGCCTTTGCCCCCATTTCTTCAATTGCCGAGGCAGGGGGGCCGATAAACTTGATCCCGCACGTCTCGCAGATTTCCGCAAAGTACGGGTTTTCGGCAAGGAAGCCGTAGCCGGGGTGAATCGCCTCGGCCCCTTTAACTTCGGCGGCACTGATGATATTGGGGATATTCAAGTAGCTCCGGTTCGGAGGGGGTGCTCCGATGCAAACCGCTTCATCGGCCATTTTTACATGAAGGGAGTCCCGGTCCGCTTCTGAGTATACGGCAACTGTTTTTATTCCCATTTCGCGGCAGGTCCGGATGATCCGAACGGCAATTTCCCCCCGGTTTGCCACGAGGATCTTTTTAAACACAGAAAAACCTCCCCAGAATAAAGTAAGACCGCATGTCCTGCAAATACATGCGGCGCCTGGAAAAACAAAGCCTTTCCCTATTCTTCGGGGGCAATGAGGAAGAGAACCTGGCCGAATTCCACAGGCTGGGCATTTTCAACGAGGATTTCCACGATTTCCCCCGCGCACTCCGCCTCGATCTCGTTCATGAGCTTCATTGCTTCAATAATGCACAGAGTATCCCCCTTGCGGACTTTGGATCCGACCTCGACAAAAGGCGGGGCATCTGGAGCAGGTGCCCGGTAAAAAGTACCGACCATGGGAGCCGCAACCTCGACCAGGTTTGCCGGCCGCCCCTTATCAGGCTCCGGAGCCGGGAGCAGACCTACCGCGCCCTTTTCCTCCTGAGCGGTGTTAGCAGCAGCCGGCCGGTCTGATCCGAACGCGCCGAAGACTGGAGCTTCCTTAAAAAACCCTTTACGGATGTTTACCTTCATGGAAGCCGTTTCCACATGGAGTTCGTTGATATCCGTTTCGTGAATCAGCCTGATAAACTCCTTCACATCTTCAATATTCATTACTCCATCCTCCCTGGCAGCCCTCGGGGTTTCGGTTTTAGCAGGCGGAGCTACACCCTTTCCTTTTTCTGGTGCTCCCTCCGCCCGGGGCGCCTCCTTCTTTTCCTCTTCGGCAACAGGCTGGATTTCGCCATTTCGCACCTTCCTCCGGTACTCGAAGAATTTCCTGGCAACCTGAGGAAAAAGGGCATAGGTGATGTAGTCTTCCTCCGATTCCGCCAACTCTTTGATCTCTTCCCTTGCTTTTTCAAGCCTGGGCTCTAAAAGATCGGCAGGCCGGCAGGTGATGGGCTCCTCATCCCCGATGATCAAGCGTTTGATATTTTCGTCAATCGGCGCCGGCGGCCTCCCGTAGAAGCCCCGGACGTAGTCCTTCACCTCCTGCGGCACCATTTTATACCGCTCACCCAGGAGAACATTGAGCACCGCCTGGATTCCCACCACCTGACTTGTGGGAGTAACAAGGGGTGGATAACCGAGTTCGGCCCGCACCCGGGGGATTTCTTCCAGCACCTCGTTCATCCGGTGAAGAGCCTTCTGCTCTTCCAGCTGGATGACAAGGTTTGTGATCATCCCCCCCGGCACCTGGTGATCGAAAACTTTCATATCGTTGATCCGGGTCACGCCGCGCTCAAAGCCGCGCCGGCGCCGCAGTTCTTCCCAGTAGTTGGCAATTTCAAAGAGGTGGTGGAGGTCCAGCCCGGTGTCCCAGGGCGTTCCCTGGAGGGCGCGTACAAGGGTCTCTACCGGCGGCTGCGAAGAGCCAAAGGCAAGGGGGCCGGAGCAGGCGTCAAAAACATCAACCCCTGCCTCCACAGCCTTCAGGCAGGCCCCAATTGCCATCCCGCCGATGTAGTGGGTATGGAGCTGGATGGGTACGCCCAGCTTTTCCTTAAACAGGGAAACCAGATCGTATGCTGCATAGGGAGAAATCATTCCTGCCATATCCTTGATGCAGATAGAGTCGGCGCCCATGTCCTGGAGGCGGAGGGCCGTCTCCAGATAGTGCTCGTAGGTGTGAACCGGGCTCAGGGTATAAACAACACAGGCCTGCAGGTGCTTGCCCGTTTTCTTCACGGCCCGCATGGGGACCTCAAGGTTCCGGACGTCGTTCAAGGCGTCGAAAACCCGGAAAATATCAATCCCGCATTCGGCTGCCTTATCTACAAAGGCTTCCACTACATCATCGGGGTAGTTGGCGTACCCCACCACATTCTGACCCCGGAGCAGCATTTGAAGGGGCGTCTGCCTTACGTGCTTTTTGATGATCCTGATCCGCTCCCACGGGTCTTCATTAAGGTAGCGGATACAGACATCGAAGGTGGCTCCCCCCCACATCTCAAGTGAGAAATAGCCCACTTTATCAATTTCTTCTAAAATGGGGACCATATCCTCCGTTCGCATCCGGGTCGCCCAGAGACTTTGATGCGCATCCCGCAGAGTTGTGTCAGTAATCCTCGGCCTCTTCACTACCGGCTCCCCCTCATCCTTTAATAGAACCATAAACATAAAGAAATCCGGTTAAAAAACCGTTTCCCAAGCCAGTTGCGTATTGAAGTTAATTATATCTTGATTTAACCATTTTTTCAACCCGAACAGGGACTGTATACAATATTCGGGGCTTCTTCAGGGTTTCGGAATGATGGTGATATTTTCAGGGTCGATCTCTGTTGTCCTGGCAACAAGGTCTGTAATCTTGTTCACCTCGGAGGGGGAGAGAGATCGTGTTTGCACAATCACGGTAGCGGACCTCGGCTGGATCAGGACGACGGCATCCTTAAACCCCCGCGCCACGATCAGCTTTTCAAGCTCCGTTTCCTTTCCCATGTTTTCAGTAAGCTTCATCAATTCGCGCTGCGCCCGGTCGCGCACTTCCGCACTCGAAGCAGGATTGCTGGCAACCTCCTGGTAAAGCTCGATCTGCTGGCTGCGAATGCGATCCCGGGCAAGGCGGCATTCCACAAAGAACTCCTGCCTGTCGGGTTGAGAGGAGCCGCCCGGCTGCCCTCCGGATACTTCCCGGGGCCGGGCAACCTGGACCTCCACGGGGGAGGTCAACGAAGGCTTTCCCTTTTCCCGTTGGCTCACCGCAAAGTGGCTCTGAGAGCTGGACCTTGCCTGGCAAAAGAGAAATCCGGCCAGAAAAATCAGAAGTACACCAAGCAGCAGCACCTTTTTTTCCACGAATACAGAAACCATCTTCTCACCAGCTTTCTTTGGGCAGTACCGTTACTTTATGGGGGGGAACGGCAAGCACCGTTGCCACCGCCTGAACCAGTTTTTCGCGCAGTTCGGCATTCCTGGCTCCTTCGGCGAGAACCAGGATCCCGGCAATTTCCGGGCGCGTTGCCTTGATCAGCACCGGTTCCTCCCTTCCGCCGCTCACCTCCTGAACAAGCACAAGGCTGCCCTGCTCGTTGGCCTCGGTGGTCGTCCGGGTGCCTCCAGCCTGGTCTTTTTCTGAAATTGTCCTCTTCTCCTGGGAGGTGTTTTTTGCATAAACGTATTCCGGGCCGGCAGCCAAGGTTACGGTGACCTGAACCTTCCCCGCCCCGGCCACAGCGCCCAGAATCTCCTCAAGCCTCGCTTCCAGATCCCTTTCCGCAGATGCCAAACCCCCCTCCGGGGCCGACTCCCTCTGGGAGGAACGGGAGGGCTCCCGCGCGGAAGTTGTCTGCCGGGGCTGAACCCAGGACCCCGCGGAAACCAGGAGGAAGATCCCCGCTCCGAGCAAAAGAAGGAGCCGCCACATCTGGGGAGATCGAAAACCCGGCCAGTCTTTCTTTTCCTTCACCTGCTCCCGCCACTTCTCAAAAACGTCCTTTAAATCAGGCCTCAAAGCTGGCATTCCATCCACCCCTACCCTCGAGATTCTAAATGAACAACCACCTGTTCAGGCCGCAAACCGAACAGGGAGGCTACAGTTTCCTGGACCCGGGAAAGGAGTTTCCTTTCCTCCTCCGAAAGAACCCGGCTGCTCCGAACGCTTTGCGCTTCCTGCCCTGCCCCCTTTCCAATCCGGATTTTTTCCACAGGAGCTGGGAGTTCCCCGCCTTTTCCCTTCTGGCCCACCCTAATTTTAACGTGAATACGCGCGATTGCTTCCGGAGACTGGAGGGAAGAAGGAGGGCCCGGCTCCACCCTGACCTCCGCCTCTTCCACGCCGGGAACAAGGCGGGCCAGGACCGCCACCTGCTCTTCAAGGCGCTTGATGGAGGCAGCCCGGGCCTGCTCCACCGCGGCCTGCCGCAACTCTTCCCCCTGGGCCAGAATGGAGCGGACCTCGCCCCTTCCCTCCTCCGCTTCCCGGGAGAGGTCGAGATTCAGGAGGGGAGCCTGGCGAAAAAGGGCAACCACAGGATTGAGAATTAAAGCCAGGATGAAAAGCCCCAGCACCACCTGGATGTACCTGCGGGAGCCCTTCAGGGGAAGAAGCATTTCCAAAAAAGCAGCAAGCAGGACCAGGTAGACCAGGTTTTTTACAATTAAACGAACCGTCTCCATTCCGATCACCTGCTCAGGCTATCTCAGCATCACCGCCATGTTGCCCAAACCCACAATTATTGTCAGGACGACAAAGAACATCAGTCCCACCCCCGCCACCGCAGCAAAAACGAGAAAGAGATAGCTGCCCAGCATCTGCAGGCACTCCCCCAACTGGTGCGCACCCAGGGGCTGCATCAGCGCCGCCGCCAATCTGTAGATGAAAGCCGCGGAAAGGATCTTGATGACAGGCAAGGCGCAGAGAAAAAGAAGGGTGAGCGCGCCCAGGATCCCAACCGCGTTTTTTAAAAAAAGGGAGCAGCCTGCAACCGCTTCCACGGCGTCGGACAAGATCCCCCCTACCACCGGAACGAAGGCCCCGGTCAAAAATTTTGCCGTCCGCAGGCCGATCCCATCGGTCACCGCTCCCGCCACTCCCTGGATCGCCAGGATTCCGACAAAAATGGTCAGGAAAAGGCTGAGCAGGGCAACGCTCCCGTCCCGGAAAAGCCCGGCCAGCCGGGAGACCTGAAAGCGCTCGGAAAGATGACTCACGATCGCGAGCACGGCTGCACAAAAAATCAGGGGGAAAACGATGTTCCGGGTCAGGGTTCCCAAAAGGTTCAGGGAAATCAAAATCACCGGGTGCATCAGCGCAACCGACGAGAGATTGCCCAGGGCCGCCATCAAAGTCAGCAGCACGGGAAGCAAGGCGTGCATGAAACCAACCATGCTGCCGATCGCCTCCCGGCCGGTGTTGAGGGCCAGCGCAAAAGAGCTGATCGCAACCGTAAGGAGGCTTAAAATTCCCACCCCGTGCGCCAGCCTGGCCACCGTATTTTGCTCAAAAGCACCCTGCAGGTGCTCCAGAACGGCGAGAACCACCCCCAAGACCAGGAGCTTTCCCAAAAGCACGGCGTGGGCCAAAACCGTCCGGAAAAAAAATTCAAGCAGCGCCCTGAAAAAACCGGTAAGATCCAGGTCAAGCTTTCCCCGGCGAATGGAAGCAAGGATTTTGCCCAAACTCACCCCGGAAAGCTGCTGCTGGAGTTCCTGATCCACCTGGTGGAGGAAGGCTCCCAAATCCTCCAAACGGAGCCGGTCAAACTGGTCCGATATAAGCCCGGAAGGCTCCGGGAAAGCCGGAGGAGCGGCAACTGCACAGCCGGGGAAAACAAGAAAAAAAAGAGGCAGGCCCAAGACCCAACAAAAACTTCGCAGAACTCTCAAGCGCTCTTCCTCCCTGGCGAAAGCCAAAATTCTCAAGGAAGCAAGCGGACGATTACCTCCAGGATCGCCACAAAGATGGGAAGGGCCAGGATTAAAATCAGGATTTTTCCGGCCAGTTCGATTTTATTTGCAATCGTCCCCTCCCCGGCATCCCGGCAGATCTGGGCGCCGAACTCCGTGACATAGGCGATTCCCAAAATCTTCAAAAGGGTGGTGAGATACAGTTCATCAATGTGCGCACGCCTGGTGAGATCCCGGAAAACAGCAATAATTTCTCCCATCTTTCCTAAAACCACGATAAAGATCGAGATCCCGAATCCCAGCACGAGAAGCAGCGCGGTTTCGGGGCGCTCCTCCCGCAGAAGAACCGCCAGCACGGCCACCACAAGACCGAGGCCGATCACCTGCAGGATTTCCAAGGCAATCCCCCCTTTAAAAAAGGCGGAAAACGGAGCGCACCATGCTGTAGAGCTGGTTGATCAGTTGAACCACCATGATCAAAACCACAACCACCCCTGCAAGTGTCAGCATCTGGGCCTGTTCTTCCTTATCCGCCTGCTTGAGAATGATATGAAGAACCGAGATCAGGATGCCGATCCCCGCGATCTTGAAAATCAGGTCGACATTCATGCCGCAACCCCTCTCACTGTTCTTTTATAAAAACAACAAGACAATGCCGATTCCAGCCAGAAACCCGCCGTACCGCCAGAGGCGCACATTTTTATCCCGATCCCGCTCCGCCCTTTCCTCTTCCCGGCGCAGGTGCAGGGAGGTGAGGGCAATGTTTTTATGCTGCTCCTCCCGGTCGGAAACACCCAGCCCTTCTCCAAAGGACCGGAGGATTGCAAAGTCCTCCTTATTGAGAGCAGTTTTTTCCCATTCCTGCAGCAGCGCCTGCCTCCAGGCTTCCGCGGCCGTACAACCCCGGGGCGTCCCGAGCAGCTCCCCTGCAGCGAAAAAAATCGCGCCGACAGGAGGCTCCGCTGCCTGTCCGATCTTTTTCAAGGCTGCAGGAAGAGGGGTTGCCGCGTACATAATCTCCGTATCCAGCATCTGCAGGGCCGCCTGGAGCGCCCGCAGTTGCTGGGGGCGGAGCCAGAAGAAGGAGGCAACGTGCATCCCTGCCAGCCCCGCAGCCGAGACTACAAGAAAGGCACCGGCAAGCTTAAGAAACACCGGCACTCCATTCCCTTCGCCCGCCCAGAAGGGGGGTCCGCAGTTCATCCCACACCCCTTCAATCGTCCCCGGCCCCTTCCGCCTGCTTAAAAAAACATAACGCTGGAAGACCCGCCGGGAGATCAAATCCTGAAGGCAGGGGCGCTGCTCCAGTTCTTCCCAGCAGGAGGCGTGGGCGGTTGTCAGAATACTGACACCTGTATTTACCATCTCCCAGAGGGCTGCCACGTCTTCAAGGCGGCCGATTTCGTCGGTGGCAATCACCTGGGGAGACATCGAGCGCAGCAGCATCATCATCCCAGCCGCCTTGGGGCAGTGGTCGAGCACATCCACGCGGGGGCCGAGGTCGTGCTGGGGAACCCCCGCGAAGCATGACGCGAGTTCGCTCCGTTCATCCACCACGCCTACATTCAGCCCCGGAAATTTCAAATGGGGAACCCCGCAGCTTAACTGCCGGATCAGATCCCGCAAAATGGTCGTTTTGCCGGCGCGGGGGGGAGAGATGATTAAAGTATGGTAGACCCGGCCATCCCTGAGGTTCAAGACGTAGGGTAAAAGGGGATCGGCAGCGCCGGGGACGGCGCGGGCAATCCGGAAGTTCAAACTGCTGAGATCGCACAGGGTTTTGATCACCCCTCCCTCCAGCACCGCCTTCCCCGTGAAGCCCACCCGGTGCCCCCCGGGCAGGGTGAGGTACCCCCTGCGGAATTCCTCTTCAAAGGCATAAACCGAACTCTGGCTGATCAACTGGACCGTTTTCCAGAGATCCTCCCCGGAAACGCAGTAGGCCTCTGAGGCTGCAGCAACAGGATTCCCCCTCGCATCCAAAAAGAACTCCCCCCGGTCAAAACGCACCGCAAGGGGGCGGTTTTTCCGGATCCTGATTTCCTCGAGGCCCTGAACCTTCGACGGGGGCAACTGCACCAGGATCGCCCTTAAGGAGGGAGCAAGATACGGCAGAATCTCCTGGAGAACCGGTGATGCAAGGCAGGACACCCCAACTCCTCCTTTCCCCGTCTTTCCATATCCGTCTTTCCATATATAGATATTTATTTTTTACCAGGTTTATGAAAAAATAAAAAAGCCCTCTTAATGAGGAACTTTTTTATTTCAGGTTTATTTTCAGATCAGGTTGAGGAGTTGAAGCCTAAAGATCCTCCTCCTCTTTCTCTGGCAAAGGGGCCGCGCCTGTCCGCCCCCTCCTTCTCTCATAACCTTGAGGAAGAGGCATGGAACCGTCGTTCACAAAAACAACCTCGTTGCAGTTGGGGCATGTAATCTCCACAACATCCTCATCATCCACGAGATCTGCTTCGAAACAAATGATGTCGCGGCACCTGGGGCACTCCATCTCCACGTAGTCCAGCTCTTCTTCGGAGCTTAAAGAACTGCCGTCTTCTTCCTCTTCCTCTTCTTCATCTTCATCTCCCAGGGCTTCTTCTTCCTCTTCGTCTTCGAATTCATCCTCGAGATCCTCATCGAGGCTTTCCAGGTAGTCCTCAAGGTCCTCCTGGGCGACGCGAAGCTCTTCAACCTCATCCACGAGATCGGCAAGGATATCGATAATCTGCTTGATGATCTTCGCCTCATCTTTTCCTTCTTCCAGCTTCAGACCTTCTGCCAGGCCCTGGAGATAGGCAACCCTTTCCCGTAAATCATCCACTTTTTGTCAAACCTCCCCGGTTCTTTTTTAAATTATTATTTCCCTCCGCCAACTCGATGTTTCACGATCAGACACGCTCTAAATACTCCCCTGTCCTGGTATCAACCCTGACGATGTCGCCCACTTCTACAAAAAGGGGCACCTGGATCACGAGACCTGTCTCCAGGGTGGCAGGCTTTGTCCCTCCTGTTGCCGTATCCCCCCGGATCCCCGGGTCGGTAGCAACAACCTCAAGGTCCACAAAGTAGGGGAGTTCGATCCCGATTAAATTTCCGGCGTGAATCAGCAGATAAATGTTCATGTTCTCCTTCAAGTACTTTACATTATCTCCTAACTGATCTTCGTTAAGGCTAACCTGATCGTAAGTCTCGTTGTCCATAAAGACAAAAGAGTCGCCCTCCCGGTACAGGTACTGCATTTCTTTTCTTTCCAGGTGGGCGCGGGGAACCTTTTCTCCCGCCCGGAAGGTCCGTTCAATCACGGCTCCCGTCCGGAGGTTTTTCAGCTTGGAACGCACAAAAGCCGAACCTTTTCCGGGCTTCACATGCTGAAAATCTACCACGCTGTAAACTTCCCCATCAACCTCAATAGTCAGTCCGGTCCGAAAGTCGTTCGTCGAAATCATCCTTCTCCCTGGCTCTCATCCTACCCGCTCAGGCACGGGCTACTCCGCTTGACCAGGTTTCCACTCCTTTCTTTTAAATAATAAGCAGGTCTTTCGTGACAGGTGTCAGGATTTCGCAGCCGTTCTGCGTCACCAGCACAGTGTCTTCGATCCGAACACCCCCCCAACCCGGCAAATAGACACCTGGCTCCACAGTAATCACCATTCCCGGTTCCAGCACCCTTTCCTGCCGGGGGGCAAGTCTGGGGTCCTCGTGGACCGAAAGGCCCACCCCGTGGCCCAGGGAGTGGGGGAAAAATTCCCCATAGCCCAGCGCTTCGAGAAACCCCCTTGCTGCCGCGTCCACCTCCCCCGCCTGAACCCCAGGGCGAACGTGAGCCAGCGCCCGCGCCTGGGCTTCCCGGACAGCTTCATAAACCTCCCGCTGCCGGGCGTCGGCCCGGCCCAGGCAAACCGTCCGGGTGAGATCTGCCGCATAACCCTGAAAGCGCGCTCCAAGATCCAGCACAACCATCTGGCCGCGCCGGATCTGCTGTCCCGAGGCAACCCCGTGCGGGAACGCCCCCCGCTCCCCCGCTGCCACAATCGTCTCAAAAGCAGGAAGGTCCCCGCCGTGGCGCCGCATAAAGAACTCCATCGCCCCTGCAACTTCCCGTTCAGACTGACCGTACTCGAGGACGCCCAGCAGGTACCAGAAGGCCGCCCCTGTGATCACTGCGGCTTCCTGAATGCAACCGATTTCTGCAGCGTCCTTAATCAAGCGCAGCTCCTCTACAAAGCCGGCCACCGGGCGCAGGGTGATCTGGGAAAGGTGCTCCCGGAGCTTCTCAAACTGCTGGTACGTGAGGTGGTCTTTCTCAAAGCCGACCTCCCGCAGCCGCAGTTCCGCACAAACCTCTGCAAGGGCCTCGTAGTAAGAATTCTTAAAGGTAGCCAGCTTCCAGGCGGGGGCCTCCCGGCGCGCCTGCGCCTCGTACCTCCCATCGGTCAGCAGCACCGCCGCCCCGGGGGCAACGAGAAGCACCCCTGCGCTTCCGGTGAACCCGCTCAAGTACCTTCTATTCTCCGGCTTTGTTACGAGAAGCGCCTCCAAATCCTGAACCGCAAGGAGGCGGCGCAGCCTTTCCAGTCTCTCCTGATGACAACCCCCGGTCATTTCTCTCCTACCCTATCGGTCAAGAGCAGATGGCAGGCGGCCTGAAAGGCAAGGGTATAGCTGAAGGGGCCAAACCCGCCGATCACGCCCCGGGCAACCGGCGCAATCACCGAGCGGTGCCGCCAGGGCTCCCGGGCGTAGATGTTGCTTAAATGGACTTCGATCACCGGCAGCCGGACCGCCCGCAGGGCGTCCTGGAGGGCGAAGCTGTAGTGGGTAAGGGCACCCGGGTTGATAATAATCAGGTCCGCGGAGTTTTTGGAGGCATGAATGCGGTCGATTAAATCTCCTTCGTGGTTCGACTGAAAAAACTCCACCTCCACCCCGGCGGCTTCCGCCTGCCGGGCCAGGTCCCGGTTGATGTCTGCAAGGGAAGCACTGCCGTAAATTTCTTCTTCCCGCTCGCCAAGCAGGTTAAGGTTGGGACCATGCAGCACCAGAATCCGCGCCACTTTGCTCACCCCTCAAAGGAGCCGCCTGCTACTTTCCACTCACGGTTAAACCGGTCACCCGGATTGTGGGCGCCCCTTTCCCGACAAAAAAGCGCAGGTCGTTGCCGACGGCATCAACCGCTTCCAGCAACTCCAAGATATTTCCAGCTATTACCATTCCCCTTACCGGTTTACTTAGTTCTCCATGCTCAATCCAAATTCCTGCCGCGCCCACAGAAAAATCACCGGAAATCGGGTTTGCGGTGTGCATCCCCATCACCTCGGTGAGGTAGAGGCCCCAGGTTGTGCTCTCAATGATCTGCTCCGGCGCGAAACCCCCCGGCGCCAAATAAAAATTGGTGCTCCCCACCTCGGGGGTTGATTTAAAGGAGCCCCGCGCCGCGTTACCCGTCGAAGCCACCTGATCCCTGGCAGCCGTGTATGTATTGTAAAGAAAACCGCGCAGCTGCCCCCCCTCAATGAGAACGGTCCGCTGCCCTGGAACCCCCTCCCCGTCAAAGGGGGAACTCAGCAAACCGCCGGGAAGGGTTGCATCATCCACAATTGTAACACCGGGAGCCGCCACGCTCTTGCCCACTTTTCCCGCGAAGAGAGAACGCCCCTTTTGCACCGCTTCCGCACTCAGGGCGGAGGCAAGCATCCCGAGGAAACTGGCAACCACGTGGGGATCCATCACAACAGGCACCCGACCGGTCTCCAAACGGCGCGCCCCCAGCAGCCGGACCGCCCTGGCCGCCGCCTCCCGGCCGACCGCTCCGGCATCCAGCTCCTTAAATTTGCGGGTAAACTGGATCCCAAACCCCGTCTCCTGTTCCCCGTCCGCCTCAGCCACCAGCACCGCGTACCCCCCGCAGAAGGACCCCCGGCAGGAGGCCAGGAGGCCCCGGGAGTTGGCAATGGCCACAAGATAACGGGCATCCTCATAGCTGGCGCGCTCGGTAAGCCTGATGCGGGGGTCAAAGGCGCGCCCCGCCCTCTCGATCTCCCGCGCCTTTTCGATTTTCTCAGCAAGAGAAACTTCTTTCAGGAGGGGGTCCTCCAGTTCGAGATCGGGGTATGCCGGAGGCGGTTCCGGGAATGAATGATAGGGATCTTCGCTCGCGGTCCCGGCATTGGCAAGGGCGCCGGCAACTGCTTCCTTCACCGCAGGCCAGCTCAAGTCCGAGGTATAGGCAAAACCCAGGCGGCCCTTCCGGATCACCCGGACTCCGATCCCCTCCTCCCGGGCAAGCTTTAAGGTTTCCACTTCCCCCTCCCTGACCTCCACAAGCAGTTCCTCGCTCCGGGCAAAATAGGCCTCGGCCAGTTCCGCCCCGCCTCTTCTGGCTTTTTCTACCACAGCCGCGGCCAGCTCCCGCTCATCTTGCTTTGCCGTCCCCTTCAATCACGGTCACCCTCTTTTTCCAGGATTCCTCCTACAATCAGTTCTGGAATCCTGATCGTCGGCTGGGCATCCGAAACGGGAACTCCCTGCCCGTCCTTTCCGCAGGTTCCAATGGCAAACCCCAGGTCGCGCCCCACCAGATCGATTTGCCTCAGCACCTCGGGGCCGTTTCCCGTCAGGGTTGCCCCCCGAACGGGAACGCTCACCTCGCCGTCCTTGATCAAATAACCCTCGGCGACCTCAAAGACGAAGTCGCCATTGGTCGTATTGACCTGTCCGCCCCCCATCTTGCGGACCAGCAGCCCCGTTTTGGTCTCCCTGATGATCTCCTCGGGGGAGGCGTCGCCGGGAGCAAGGTAGGTGTTGGACATCCGGGGAATCGGTTTGTGCTGAAAAGACTCCCGCCGCCCGTTTCCGGTGGGGGATTCCCCATCCCTGGCGGCCGTGAGATGATCGTACATAAACGTCTGCAGAATCCCTTTTTCGATTAAAACCGTACGCCCTGCCGGGTTTCCCTCGTCGTCGAAGCGAAACGAGCCGTATTTCCCCGCGAGGGTCCCGTCGTCCACCACCGTGACCAGTTCCGAGGCGACCTGCTCCCCCTTTTTTCCGGCGTAAACGGAAAGCTGCTTCTGGACGAGGTCGGCCTCCAGCCCGTGTCCGCAGGCCTCGTGGATCATGGTACCCCCGGCCTCGCCGGCCAGCACCACCGCCATCCGGCCCGCGGGGGCGCGCCGGGCATTGAGCATCAAGAGAGCGCGCCGCGCCGCCCTTCTCCCGAGTTCCCAGGGCGCCTCCGTTTCGTAAAGCTCCAGGCCCTGGGCTCCCCCGGCCGCCTCAAAACCGGTCTGGATCACCTCCCCCTCGGCGGCCACCACATTTACGGCAAGCCGGGTCCGGATCCGTTCGTCCTCCACATAAGTCCCTTCGGTATTCGCGATCGTAACCCGCTGGATGACATCACCGTAGTTTACGGTAACCTGGCGCACCAGCTTCTCATTGACACTCCGCGCCGCCTCATCAGCAGCCCGGACAAGGGCGGCCTTCCTTTCGATTTCCACCTGATCCGGGCGCTGCCTGATCGGAAGGGCAACGGGAGACTCCCGGGTTTCCAGCACCACCCGCGCCTCCGGTTTCTCCCGCGCCGCCCGCCCCACCTGGCGGGCAAGCGCAATTAAATTTTCTTTATCCAGGGCGTTGGTGTAGCCGTAAGCGGTGTGCTCCTCGCGCAGGACCCTGATTCCGGCCCCCTGCTCGGCTCCTGTAATCACCCTTTCGATTTTTCTCGCTTCACAGCCGATTTTTGTAATTTCCCTCTTTTCGAGAAAAACTTCCGCAAAATCCCCGCCTTTCCGGGCAACCTGCAAAATCTCCTCGAGATCTGCCTTCTCCAGCATTTTGCTCCTCCGTCTCGCTTAGTATTATTTTCTTTATATTACTGTTATTACTATCCATCATACTCCTGCTGCTTCCTATTGTCTACTTTTTCTGCGCCCCCTATACCAGGAAAAAGAGCCAGGCAAAAAACATGAAATTTCCCGGCTCCGGCCGGTAAAGCCCCCGGCAGCAGGAGTTAACTTCTCTGCGTAATAAATAAAAGTATGGTACCAGGACTGCTCGAAAAAGCGGGTGAAAAAATGGCCAAGAAACACAACCCGCAGGATGCCCTTTTTTACCGGCAGGGAGAGAGAAAAGAAATCGTGGTGGCCGCCCCCCACCACGGCTGCACTCCCGGGTCTGATTATTTCACCAGAGAAATCGCCACCCTCCTTGCCTCCTCCCTCAGAGCAAACCTTCTCGTAGCCGAGGGACTGCGACCCCTTGTGGATCTCAACAAGGACCCCTCTCTGGCGCCGTCTCCGGAACTTCGCGATCTCTGCCTCACGTACCAGGGCCATGCTCTTGCCAATCCCGTCGAACTCTTTCTGGAGATTCACGGGCATGTCCGCGGCCGCTACGACCTCGAGCTTTCGTGCGGATTTGAGTTCGAGCCGTACCACCCGCTGGACAAAGAGTTTGGAGAGAAACTCGCCTCTCTCCGTGCTTTGCTCCCTCAAACCCTGAGCCGTTACTGGAAAGAAGATTTTCCTCTGCCTCAACCATCGGTCGGACTTTTTCCCTTTGACAAAAAAGTCGTGATGCGGGCAACTAAAACATACCTTTTCAGGAAGATCAGGGAACTGCAGCTTAAAGGAAGGAGGATCTTCGGCCTGCACATTGAAATTTACCGGGACTATAAAACAGGGGACCCCAACTCCCCCATCTTTGCCTGCCAGGAGGCGCTGGTTGCAGCGCTCGCCGCAAGCATCACCCGGGCCTTCCAGCTAAAAGAGCTCCGCGTTCAAAGCAGCCGCGCCGAAGCAGCCTCTCAAGCCTTAGGACAGACTACTTGAGCGGCAGCAAACTCGAGCCCCTTTCCTGCTCCGGCGAAACGCCGGCACCAGGCGAAACCTGCTCCGCCTGGTTCTCGGGAGCTGGCGGCTGAGCCTGGTGCTGGTAGTCCGGGGTTACAACAGTGTTAGGGGGAACGACACCAGGCGCGGGAGTTCCGCCCCGGACGGAGAGAAAGGGATTGCCGCGGCCCAGAAGCCAATCCCCCAGTTCTTCGAACTTGAACTCCTCTTCAGGTTTTGGTGAGGCAAAAACAACTACCGTAAAACGTGCCGTAACAAACCCGTTGGTCAGGGAAGGGAACTTCTCTCCGCTCTGCCCTTCCCCAAAAGCTTGGGGCTCGATCACTAGCTTTCTAATCTCGGAGATGTTCGGAAAGGCCTCGACACTCCTCAAAAAACTCAAGACATCAAGATACCACCCTCCGATCTCGAACTCGAGGGGCAGTTCCACGTAATAGGTTTTGCCGGTTGGTTTTCCCAAACGGAAGCTCTTGATGGAAACGCGGTTCTTGACAGCCTCGAGGCCCAGCTTCGCGAAAGCCCGACCATCACGCACCTCCGCTTCAAAGTAAGGTTTTAAAAGATCTAACTTTTGCTTCGCTGCAGCCAGGGCGGCTTCTTCATGTTTCAAGTTTCCGATTAAAGCCCGCTCCCTCCGCACCTGGTTCTGCAAGAAAATGACCCTTTCCCGGTCCTCCCTGTAAGTTCTCATCTGAGGCCCCAAAAGGGTATAATAAAAAAGCAAAGAGCCTGTAAAAACTAAAAGGCCCGCCACCGCCGCTTTTTCGCGCCTTGTCAGGTTTGCCCACCTGATCAACGGGAAACCCCCTTCTTTCCCACGATTTTGAAAGTAAAACTCCCGTCCCTGGCAAGGGCGCACTCCTCTAGCTTCAAGTCCTCGAAGTAAGGCAGGTGGTACAGGTTATTGAGAAAAACGCCAACCGAGGGAGGGGTAAGGGATGCACCCTCAATAACCACCGCATCAGCCTTGGGTGGAGCAACAGGCGGTGCCGAACTCCCCGCCGCGCCTCCTCCGGAGCCAGCAGGTGCATCCAAGCCCTTCTCCTCCTTACCCGCGGCGGAGATGGAAACCCTGGTCAGCCAGGTGTCAACCGGGAGGGCGGAGTTCAGGTCGTTCAGGAAACCGGACCAGGTCTGGCGCTGCTGGATAACCTGGCGCCACGCTTCAAGGTTTTTCTCGACACCCTCCCGCTCCCTTCTGATCATCTTCACCTGCTCTACCCCGGGCCGGAGGGTAGCTAATTCTCTTTCAAGTTTCTTTAGCTCTGCCCGGGTGCCGAAATAAAACCCCAAAAACAAGGCATAACTCCCCAGCAGCACCACACCAACTCCGGCAAGCAGGACGTGCTGCCACGAAACACCCTCCATCAAGGGCGGGCGTACCAGATCTGCTGGAAGGAGATTAATCTGGTAGTTCATCTCACCAACTCCCAAAGCGCAAGGCCGATGGCCACAGCGAAAGACGGGTTGTAAGTCTGGCGCAGCCTGCTGTTGAACCGGACGGGAGGCTCGCCAATCTCCACAGGTACTCCCAACAATTCGGCAAGGTGGCCGGGGATCCCTTCGATGTTAGCCGCGCCCCCGCTTAAAAGCACCCTCTCGATCGTGCTCTGGCGCTCCTGGGTCAAATACCAATCAAGAGAGCGCCGCACCTGACGGGCGTAGTCCTCGAAAGCCATCCTGAAGATCGCGCTGTTGATCTCGCTCAGTTCAGGCCCGCTCCCGCTTCCATCCAAAGTCTTTATTCCTTCAAACCCGGAACCTCCCTGGGGAAGAACCCTCGTGTAGGCCATCTCTCCATCCCGGACGATGACGAGCTGGGAAAATTTCGCCCCGATGTCAAGGATCACCCAAGACCCGGCGCCCTTCTGGCGTGAAGCACCTACAAACAGGCGCCACAGCGCCAGACTCTGGAGGTCAACGGCTACCAGATTGAGCCCGGCCCGCAAAAAAAGTTCGTAGTAATTCCTGACCAAACGCTCTGGAGCCGCCGCCAGGAGAACGTGCAGTTCCGGCCCCCGCTCTCCTTTCACTTCTCCCAAAACCACGCTTCTGACCACCAGTTCCTCGAGGGGCACCGGGATGTAACGCTCGGCCTCCCACCTGAGCGCTGACTCGAGCTCCTTCCGGGGCATGGGGGGCACGCGGATGTCCCGCGAGATTACCTTCTCTCCGGTGATGGCCGCGATCACCTTCCCGGCAGGCGCCCCCGCCTCCGCAACAATCTTCTCCAAAGCAGCTACAACTTCCCCCGCGAGCAGGCCTTCGCTCCAGGCAGCAGGCGGAGTAGGCGCGAGGGCGAGCGCAGTAACCTCGGGCGCGCCGGAGGCGGCACGCGCTGCAGCCACCTTGATGTACTCCGTACCGATGTCAACCCCTGTAAACTCGGCTTTTCTAAAAAATCTTCCCGGCTTCCACATCACAGGACAGGATATTGCTCCTTCCAGGACTCGACCTTGAGGCTCATTGAGGTTCCTTGGGCAACTTCTGAGGGGATGTTCTGGACGACCAGGTCGGGGTTACAGGCAATCGTCACCCTGCCTCCGCCCTGCCCGGGGAAGTCTAATCCCTGGGCGAGCACCCCCCCGTACAGAGAAGCATTTCCCTGCGCAGAAAACCTTCCTTTGGCAACCACCACCGCGTCTACCTCGTGGTTCTTGATGTCAACGTCCCCGAGGGAGATGAGGACGAGCATGTCGCTTGCAGTGTTGTCCGCCTTCAGGTCGCCGGTAACCTCTATTTTGCCCCTCGCCACTATCACAGCCTGCCCGCTGTATCTTCCCGAGATCTCGACATTCCCCTCAACAAAATAGATGCCGCTGTAAGAGGTGGTTTCATTCTTGCCACCGAACGTTTTGTCGCCCTGGTAGTACTGGTAGCTTTCGAGGGCCCTGGATTTGTAGTGCTCCACATCCAGGGAAGGGAACGAGGGAAAACCCGGGTGATTCGGATAAGTATTTCCCTTAATGTTGTCGTGTTGCTCGGTGATGCTTCCGGAGGCGTAGGCATCGCCACGGATCTCGGTCGACCCCGAGAGGGTAAGGCTGCCGTTCAAGACAAACAAAACCTTTTTGTCTCCTTTGTATCCGGGGTCCGGAATAAGCGAAAAATTGCCGCTGATGGTAAGATCCTGCGCCACCGGCGGGAGAATGCTGATGCCCCTCACGAGGTCGGAGACCCCGGAGACAAGAACGCTCGCCACGATGGTCCTGCGTGCCGTGTGAAAGGTGCCGACGGAAGTAATAACAATTTTCGTGCCAGGCCCGACAGCCTCTTCTTTTTTCACTCTTACCTCCTGGATTTCGCCTCCGGCATAGGAAACGTGAGCGAAAACAGTTTGCTCCAAGTTAAAGGGCAGCCCAGCGTACCACCCGGGTTCTTCCCTGATCTTCACGAGCAGCCTCTCCACGCCGGCATCGGCGGCGTAGTACGCCTGGACGAGGTCGCGCTGGTAAGCGGCGTTTCTCCGGTGGCCCCCCGCGAGAGTCACCACTGCCGTCGCCAGCAAGAGCAGAATAAACAGCACCACCATTACCAGGACCAAGGCCTGGGCGCGCTCCAAGCTCTTTTTCTGTCCGCCCAAATTTCTTCTTGCACCCCCGGCAAACAGTTCACTCCCGGACGTGTTTTAAACAGAGCGCAGGCGCACACCTGTGCTCATGGTGACGGTGCCGCTTCTGTCCTTCTCGCCCGTGAGCCGGATGTGCACAAAGGTTATCTTTTTCGGGTCTGCAGTTTCTGCCGGTTCGTACGTGATTTCGAGAGCGGTCACGTAGCTGGCCACCGGGTTCGCAGTGCCGCCGACACCGCGCAGGAGCTGGCAGGACTTGGCAGTGTCGGAGTACCTAACATAGTAGGAGATATACTTCTCATCGGAGCTGAAAAACATCACCGAATCAGGCTTCGCCTCCACGAGGTAGAGGGCGCCCCGCAGCTCCCTGCTCATCCGGTCAAGTCCAAGGCGCAGGTTCTCCTGAACCTCCACCCTGTCCCGCGTCCTCAGCCAGCTCACCACTCCCCGCTGGTAGAGGAGCAGGGCTGCCCCAAAGACCACGGCCAAAACGAGGGAGGCAATCAGGACCTCAACCAGAACAAAACCATTTTTTCTTCCTGAAACTCCCCTCATTCCCTCCACCGGCCCCTATCCATAGTCAAAGAAACGGTCCTGGGCCCGGACGCGGTCTCGTAGTAAACGGTGACCGTCACGGTCTTGAGATTCGGCCCCGTTGAAGCGACATCAACACGGTAAGAGTAGGTGCTGTCTTCCTGAAACTGGAGCGGCAGCGCCCCCGGGTCGGGCCGGGTACTTACATCTTCAAAGCGTGCGTTTTTGAGCTCCTCGAGCTTATTTTGAGCCAGGTTAACGGCCGTGATCAGGTGGCGGGAGTCGGCGGTCCAGCGCGTTCCGTGGACAAAGAGGCCAAACAGGGGTACGAGAGCAACCGCCACGACGGCCGCAGCAATGAGCACCTCGACCAAAGTGAAGGCTCGCTCTCCCGGATCAGATGTCCTCCACATTCTTCGGAGCCTGGTCACTCACACGCACCCTCCCTGTGACCGCAGCCACGATCACGTACTTGAAAGAGCCCGAAACCCCGTCTCTCAAAGTAACTGTGCCGCCTGCAGTGGGCGTGCCTTTCGCCGAGAACCTGAGCTCGTGATCGGTAAAGTTCGTGTTCTCGAGTACAACTCCGGACGGGAGACTGACCGCTTTCACCACCCGCGGCCCCAGATTTGCAGACTTCTTCACATAATAGGCGTTGCCTGGAGACGGGTAAAACTTGATGGAGTAAAGGGAGCTTTCCTCGTTCAGGGCAAGCTGGCTGGTTTCTCTGATGTCTCCCGCGAGCTGGTCGGCGGCAGTCTGGAGGCGGCAGCGCCCGAGGCACCTCCTGAGATCCGGGACCGCCACAGAGAACAGGATCCCAACCACGAGAACAGCAAGGGAAACTTCCAGGAGCGTAAAGCCGGACAAGGCCCCGCGCTTTTTCAAAGGCAGACCGAACATCACTTTACCCCATCACCAGAAGCGGCCCAGGTACCAGGAAATGACCTCTTTTCCCCACAGCAGAGCAAGGAAAGAGCCCAGAGCAATAAAAGGCCCGAAGGGAAGAGGGTCTTTCCGCCCTTTAATCCTGAAAAGCAAAAGAAAAAAAGCCACCAGCCCACCCACGCAGGCGCCCAGAAAGATCCCTAAGGAGCCTAACGGCCACCCCAGAAAAAGCCCCGTCACTGCAGCAAGCTTGACGTCCCCGCCTCCCATGCCGCCCTTGCTAATTACGACAACGAGAAGCAAAAATCCTGCTCCCGCAGCGCATCCCGCCAGAGCCGACCAGATTCCTACGTCACCGGCAGCAAACCCCAGGACAGCGGCGCCCGCCAGCCCGGCCAGCACAAGGCGGTCCGGGATCAGGTAGTGCTCCAGGTCGATGAAGGTGGCCGCGATCAAGACGGCACCGAGAAAAAGATACTTGGCCAGCGCCGGCGTCGGCCCGAAACGGTAAAAGAGCGCGGCAAAGACCGCGCCGGTCAACAGCTCCACCAGGAGATACCGCGGGGAAATCGGCGTCCTGCAATAGCGGCACCTCCCCCGCAGGGCAAGGTAGCTCAGCACTGGGACGAGATCGTACCAGGCCAGCGCCTGCCCGCAGGCGGGGCAGCGCGACCTGCCCGCAACCACCGATTCCCCCCGCGGCATGCGGTAAATGACCACGTTTAGGAAACTGCCGATAAAAAGACCCAGTAAGAAAAGGACCCAAAACATACTTTCTTTATCCTTTACTTCTGTAAAACTTATTCGGTAACCGTGTGTCCATCCATAAATAGCCTTCGCCACAGCACGCGCCTTACTGGTCCTTAGAAATCAAAATGTAGGTGATACCGCTGTTAAAATTGACAACATCTTCCCCCAAATCTTCCTGCAACTTTCTGGCGGCACCCGTAAGCGGAGATGATCCTGCACCCGGCAGGGAACCTAGCGGAATCCCCGCGAGTCCGGCTTTAGAAATTCAAAAATGCCGTTTACATAAGTGTAATAGCCTCCCCACGGGTTCTTGCCCGGCCAGCGCTCCAGGTAGGAGCCGTTCCACGTATCCTGGGCACCGTTCTTCCAGTTGCCTTTATCCACGAGGCCGGGGTCCTGACCTTGCTGCTGCGAAGAAGGCGGCCAGGTCCCCGTATCCGTATACGCGCTTAACACCGCTGCTTTGATCGCCCTGTAGTCGGCCTCGGCCGCCGCCACTTTGCTTTTCTCAATAGCCTTAAAGGCGTTAGAAAGAATTACGGCGGCCAGGATGCCGATGATGGCGATAACCACCAGAAGCCCTACCAGGGTGAAGCCGCGGCTATCACGGCAAAGGCTAGGAAATCTAAACATATTGTCATCAGCTTTTAAAGAGCACTTCTCACACGCCAAATGAAATCAGTTGGCCAAAACTCTCTACATAAATTTGCAAAAACACCCTGTCTTGACTACTGCTGCACATCCGCCACCAGTACAATGACCAGTTCTCCCTTAGCCGCTGCATACCCTTCCCCGTCTCCCTGCACAAACCCTGTAGCCAGATTCCCATCATCAAGGGTACGGTCGATTTCTTCCATTGACCGACGCGGAATCTTACCCTGGTTATCATTGGAATCCCGTGTATGGTCATCGTCGAAAACAATAATCGCGTCCTTGGCAGGTCCCCCGGTTACGTTTATGCTCGTGTCCCAACGCAGCCGACCGTTCCAGGGGCTGAATTTCCATTTCTCCAGGTACGGCCCGTTCCACCCGGGCATGCCGTCATCTTTCAAGAAGCCATTGATGTCACTGTAATTGTCAGTCATCGCGGGCCAGTGCCCTGTATCCGCATAGTACTGTAGTGCAGCCGACTTTATCGCCTTAGCAGTCTCATAGGCCTGGGCGATTTTGGCTTTTTCGGTGGACTGAAATGTATTTGGCAGCACAATTGCGGCCAGCACTCCGATGATGGCGATAACCACCAGAAGCTCCACCAGCGTGAAGCCTTTTTCACCTTTACACACTCGTTTAAGCAACCCAAATCCCTCCCGCATGTGGCAAAGCGGGCTGCACACCCGGCCCGGTAGCCAAGCGCGCCGGCGCTACAACCCCTCCATCCAGATGATCACCGAGATATAGTACGTGCCGTTTTCCTCCCCCACATAGGAGTAACCGACACTCTCCCGGATGCGCCGATCCACGGCGTCACGGATACCCCGGTCGGGAAAGCCGCCAATGGTGACCACGGCGCATTTGGTGTTGTTAACTGCAGTCGAATTACCCGCGGCGTCATAGACAGTACCGCTTATTACGCTCTTCCAGTAACGGTAGCGACCGCCCCAGGGTGTGGCGCCGGGCGGCTTCTCCAGGTACGGCCCGTTCCAGCCACTGCTGCCGTCGGTCTCCATGAAGTACCGGAAGCCGTAGTCGTCGCCGGAGCCGGGGTCGTAAGAATCCTGCCCTGCCTTCGGCCAGTCACCGGTATCGGCGTAATAGGCGTAACCGGCCGCCTTTATGGCGCGCACGTCGGCAACGACCCGGGATATCTTCGCCTTTTCTACCGCTTTGAAAGCGCTGGGAGTGATGATGGCCGCCATCACCTCGATGATGGCGATGACCACTAAAAGCTCCACTAGGGTGAAGGCGGAGCGACGGCTGTTCTTACATGCGCTTGGAAAAAGTTGTTTAAAAGTAAGACAGAACATGAACAAGTACTACCCCTTTGTCATAATTGCAGGGGACGGCTCTTTTCATAAGGGCCGCCAGCAAAGAGCGTAATCAATTGCTGTACGCTACGCAGTAATAAGCTGTATGTTGGGGCCAGTTGGTGCTTGGACGATAACGAAACATACCAGTGGCAAGGTTTCCATCATCCAGAGCTGCGTCTATGTTTTTCATAATGGCGGAAATCTGGTCATCGGTAAAACCAGAGCCGCCAAAGTTCAGCTCAATGCAGGGGTCGGCTGTGTTGTCGCCATTGAAATCCAGGGGCGTGGAGCCGTAATTATAAACCCCCTGCCATTGGTATGTGCCACCATGGTTGCCCGCCCAGTACTGGGCCTGGGGCCATTTTTCCAGATAGGGGCCGTTCCAGCCGGAGGGATTCCATGTCGTACCGTTACTCATATTAACCGATTGCTGAAAAAAGAAAATCCCCCGTTTCCCCGGTGCAGTGGGCCCAGCGCCCGTCACATCATCATCATTGGGCGGGAATGTTCCCGTATCGGCGTAATAAGCTAATGCGGCTGCCTTGATGGCCTTCAAGTCGGCCACCGTGCGGCTGATCTTGGCC